>CALKAN010000154.1 GCA_937983035.1 uncultured Paenibacillaceae bacterium
AGAAAATCAGCGGATTCGGCGCGTTGGAAAATTGGAACGGCAACTTAAGCTTAGGCGTTCTGGCTGCACGGCAGGCGATGAACCGTGCCATCGAGCTGGCGGCTGATTTCGGCATAGGCTGCGTCTCTTTGCGCAACACAAATCATTGGATGAGGGGCGGGACATATGGCTGGCAGGCAGCGGAGGCTGGTTTTGCTGCGATTTGCTGGACGAACACGCTGCCGAATATGCCGGCGTGGGGCGGACGCGACCGCCGAATCGGCAACAACCCGCTTGTCATAGCCATCCCGCGGCGCGGTGGACATGTGGTGCTGGACATGGCGATGTCCCAATTTTCATATGGGAAATTGGAAGAATATCGGATGAAAGGGACGCCGCTGCCAGTGCCGGGCGGTTATGATGCGGAGGGGGCATTGACCACGGATCCGTTTGCCATTGAACAATCGCTTCGCCTGTTGCCGATCGGCTATTGGAAAGGTTCCGGCCTGTCGATCGTGCTTGATTTGCTGGCTGCAGGATTGTCTGGAGGCAATTCCACGGCAGATATCGGTCGTTTAGGCGGAGACGAGTTCAGCTTGTCACAAGTGATGATTGCGATCGATCCAACGAGATTAATTGACGAGGATAAGCTGCAGCATACGTTGGACGATACGATCGCATACATCCAAGCATCGCTGCCTGTGTCGGCTCAAGGAGAGATTTATTATCCGGGCGAGCGGACGAAAGCAACTCGCGCCGATCATTTGAAAAACGGCATTCCCGTAAACGAGGAAATATGGAAGCGAATTCAGTCCATGTAAAGAAAAATATCCCCAAAGTTATCCACAATTCACAACTCTTTGCCTGTGGATAATGTGGATAACATCAATAAATCGCATCATATCAGGAAAATGGCTGTTTAAAAACTGTGAGTTTGCAAATTTTCGAAATATTTCAAAAGATTGACTTTGACAACAAGAAAATGGTATATTTGTCCTGTGAGCACTGCTTTAAGCGATTGCATGTTTGCTTGGGCGCTTCTCACAAAGCATGAGAATGAAGGGAATGTGAAAGATGCAAGGTAAAGTAAAATGGTTTAACGCCGAAAAAGGGTATGGATTCATTGAGACAGAGGAAGGCAACGATGTGTTTGTCCATTTCTCCGCGATCCAGATGGATGGTTTCAAAACGCTGGAGGAAGGTCAAGAAGTGGAATTTGACATTGTAGAAGGTGCAAGAGGGCCCCAAGCTGCGAATGTAACGAAGCTGTAATTATGCATTTTTACTTCGAAAACAGCCTTTGGAAAGAAAAAGAATAACTTAATATTACAGCAAAATGTGCCGAATTTTTCACGATCAATCTTTGATCGCCTGAATATGAATTGCATATACGCACCCTGGTAATGAGCCGGGGTGCTTTTTCGGTTTTTTACGCCGATTTTGTTTTATGTATTGATTTATGGCTGCCGTGCGGGACATTAGGCAATGTTGACTTTCCGTAAGGCGTCTTCAAACGTTCTTCAAGTTTGTTAGTTCAGCACAGTTTTTATGGGTGAGCGTCATGCAACATTTTTAATCAATATTTCTATTTCATTGCGGGAATGAATAGGATGACTCGCATCGTTTCATTAGCAAGCTGCTGCTATGAATTTGCCATTTGGGAGATGCGCCGTTTTTGCTCAGGATGGTGTCAAAAGCAGTCGCATGTTGTCACTAAATTCTCATTTTCATTTGTTTAAAGCATTGGGCGGTTGTGGTAAAATAAAAGTGAACCAGGAAAGGAGGAGCAAGATATGAATTTTAACATACGTGGTGAAAACATTGAGGTGACTGCTGCTCTTCGTGACTATGCGGTCAAGAAGATCAGCAAGCTGGAAAGATATTTTGACACTCCCCCTACTTCAGATGTACATGTAACGATGTCCGTTTTTCGGGACAAGCAAATTGTGGAAGTAACAATACCGCTTAACGGGGTGTTGTTGCGCGCTGAAGAAGAACATCAAGACATGTACGCATCGATTGACCTGGTGGTTGATAAACTCGAACGCCAAATTCGCAAACATAAGACGAAAGTCAACAGAAAGTTCCGTCAACAAGGAACCATTCGCAATTTGTTTAAAGAAAACTTAGATGGATCGAAGGCGGTTCAGCAAGAAGAGGAGCCGTTTGAATTGGTGAAGACGAAGAAGTTCGATTTGAAGCCAATGGACGTGGAAGAAGCGATTTTGCAAATGAATTTGGTTGGACATAATTTCTTCGTATTTTCAAATATGGAAACTGACGAAGTAAACGTAGTTTATCGCCGGAATGACGGCAAGTACGGTCTCATTGAACCGGCTAATTAAAGTTAAACGGCCTGGTTGAAGCTGCATGATCATGCAAGTCTTTGAATCGGGGTTAAATCTCACTGTTGTGATCTGAGTTTAAGTTCGGAAGCAACAATGAGTTGAAATTACAGTTGACCATCATTTCATTTGCATCATGACTACCGCATTTGTGGATTGAAATTGCAGTGTGATTGAATGGAATATGTGAATGAAGCATGAATTTGTGAATGAATTATTTGAATTGGCGATCTTTAGGAGCATTGAAAGCCTGAAATGATGAGTTTAAGTGTTGATTAGAGCAGCCTTTGGTTGTAAATGAAACGAAAAAAACAGCAATGGCATTGAAGACCCTTTTCGAAGGGTCTTTTTTAATGCTGAAGGACGTCACTAATGCCGAAAAATGTCGTTGCACGAATGGATGAATGAGCAGCTGACAGCGAATAGGATGCGGTTTTTGTTTCCTCCATTACATGACATCATAATTTTGATGGGAAATTTTAGATTAATTGGACAATGTCCACAGGGTATAAGATTGTTGCTCCCTATGCGTCAAACTGGTACAATTTAAAAAAAGATGCTTCAAAAAAGTGAAAAAACTGCAAACTTTGCAATCTGAGAAATTGTAATGGATGGCAATGCCGGCAGCAAACGTTCAGAAGATGCGAGCTGCAAAGGTCTGAATGGCAGGATGGATGGAAGGATCGGAAAGCATGCTGCAAATGGTCCAGATGCAGGTCTTACAGCAATAAACAGCAGGCTGCAGAGATGATCGCAGCTTAGAGACAAACGGACATTTTTTCAGCAAGAACATCATTGCATAGATATATAAATGAAGTTACTTTTTCTGAAAGGGGTTCTAATATGCTAGGGCTCGTCAAGAAAATATTCGGCGATCATAATGACCGCGTACTGAAGCGGATGATGAAAACCGTCGAAAAAATCAACGGTTTGGAACCGGAAATGGAAAAATTGGCTGACGATCAGCTCGCTGCCAAGACAGGTGAGTTTAAAGATCGTTTAAATAAAGGGGAGACATTGGACGATTTGCTGCCGGAAGCGTTCGCTGTAGTGAGGGAAGCTTCCAAACGCAAATTAGGCATGCGTCATTTTGACGTGCAGCTGATCGGCGGAATGGTGCTGCACGAAGGCGAAATTGCCGAGATGAAGACCGGGGAAGGGAAGACGCTGGTGGCGACGCTGCCGAGCTATTTGAATGCATTGAAAGGGGAAGGCGTTCACGTTGTTACGGTGAACGATTATCTTGCTTCAACGCAAAGCGAGCAAATGTCCAAAATATACAATTTCCTTGGCCTGACGGTCGGCGTGAATTCCAGCGAATTGTCGCATGAAGAGAAGAAGGCTGCGTATGCATGTGACATTACTTATGGAACGAACAATGAATTCGGCTTCGACTATTTGCGTGACAATATGGCGCTGTACAAAGAACAAGTCGTGCAGCGGGAACTTGCGTATGCCATCATTGACGAAGTCGATTCGATCTTGATTGACGAAGCGCGAACGCCGCTCATTATTTCCGGACAAGCGGCCAAATCGACCGAAATGTACTTGATGGCAGATCGTTTTGTGCGGACGCTGAAACCGGAAGTTGATTATACGGTGGACGTGAAAATGCGCTCAGTCATGTTGACGGAGGAAGGCGTAAACAAAGCGGAAAAATATTTTAACATCGAAAATTTGTTTGACCATCAGCACGTGACGCTGAACCACCATATCAGCCAAGCGTTGAAAGCCCATGTCATTATGAAGCGGGATACGGACTATGTCGTGCATGAAGGCGAAGTAGTCATCGTCGACGAATTTACGGGACGGATGATGACGGGACGCCGTTACAGCGACGGGCTGCACCAAGCGATCGAGGCAAAGGAAGGCTTGAAGATTCAGAACGAAAGCATGACTTTGGCGACGATCACGTTCCAAAACTATTTCCGCTTGTATAAGAAGCTGGCGGGCATGACCGGAACAGCGAAAACGGAGGAAGAAGAGTTTCGCAACATATACGGTCTTGACGTCATCGTGATCCCGACGAACAAGCCGATGATTCGAAAAGACTTGCCGGATGTGATTTTTAAAACAGAAGAAAGCAAGTACCGGATGGTGGCTGAGGAAATCGCGAGACGCCATCAGAAGAGACAGCCTGTTCTGGTAGGAACGACTTCCATTGAAAATTCTGAGAAATTGTCAAACATATTAAAACGCAAAGGCATACCTCACCAAGTGTTGAATGCGAAACATCACGCGCGGGAAGCGGAAATCGTCGCTAAAGCCGGACAAGCAGGCGCGGTGACGATCGCGACCAATATGGCCGGCCGGGGCACCGACATCGTGCTGGGAGAAGGGGTGGCAGAACTCGGCGGCCTGCATATTATCGGCACGGAGCGTCATGAGAGCCGCCGCATTGACAACCAGCTGCGCGGCCGCGCTGGACGGCAAGGCGACCCGGGCTCGTCCCAATTCTTCCTGTCATTGGAAGATGATTTGATGCGCCGCTTCGGTTCGGAAAATATTAAAGCGATGATGGACCGCATGGGCTTTGAAGAAGATCAGCCGATCGAAAGCAAGCTGATCAGCAAGTCGATCATGTCTGCGCAGAAGAAAGTCGAAGGCAGCAACTTTGATTTGCGCAAGGTTGTGCTGCAATACGACGATGTTTTGAATCAGCAGCGTCAAGTCATCTACAAGCAGCGCAGAGAAGTGATGGAATCGGAGAGCATTCGGGACGTTGTGCTCGGCATGATCAAGTCTGTGGCAGAACGAACCGTTGAAGCGCACACGCCGAAAGATTTGGTGCCGGAAGAATGGGATTTGCAGGCGATCGTCGATTATGCCAATTCGACTTTCTTGCGGGAAGACGAGTTGAAGGTTGAAGACATCTCGAAGATGGAACAGGAAGAAATTCTGGAAGTAATTAATCAGAAGATCGAGCAGGCATATGAGGAGCGCGAACAAGAGATCGGCGAGGAACAGATGCGCGAGTTTGAGCGCGTGATCGTCCTGCGCGCCGTAGACAGCAAGTGGATGGATCACATCGATGCGATGGATCAATTGCGTCAAGGCATTCATCTTTGCGCTTATGGCGGCACCGATCCTTTGCGGGAATATCAGTTTGAAGGCTTTGAGATGTTCCAAGAGATGATCGAACGCATCGAAGAAGAAGTGGCTACTTATATTATGAAAGCACAAGTGCAAAGCAATCTGAAGAGAGAACAAGTAGCCGAAGCTCAATCGACCAATGCTTCCGGAGGCGGCGAAGAAAAGAAACGCGCTCCGGCTCGTTCCGAGAAGATCGGGCGCAACCAGCCGTGTCCTTGCGGAAGCGGCAAAAAGTATAAGCACTGTCACGGCAAAGCAGTATAAGATATAATACTGTTGGTCGTTATGAACAACACGTGAAAGCCTCGTCTGCGCATGTGATGCCGATCGGCGGCGCGCATCTAACATTATCGGAAAAGCGCACAGCTTATCTATCATAATCGGGCAGGCGCGAAGTTTATCCATGCGCTGCCGCCGCAGATGGAGGCGAACATCATATTGAAGAGGTGAACAGTCGTGGAATTGACGGAAATCAAACATGATTTAAGAGAAATTGCGAGACGAATCGCTGAACTAAGGGGGTCTCTTTGACTTAGATTACAAGCATGAACAGATTCAAGACTATGAGGAAAAAATGAGCGCTCCCGATTTTTGGGATCAACCGGAAGAAGCGCAGAAACTGATTGCAGAAATGAATGCAGTCAAATCTGTCGTTGAAGATTTCAAAAAGCTGAGCGATCAATATGAAGAATTAGAGCTGATGCTCGAGCTGACGGAAGAAGACAACGATGAGGAAATGTTCAAGGACTTGGCTGCCGGCGTGAAGAATTTGACGAAAAAGCTGGAAAGCTTTGAATTAACGCTGCTGCTGAGCGATCCTTATGACAAAAATAATGCGATTCTTGAATTGCATCCGGGTGCGGGAGGAACGGAATCGCAAGATTGGGCGGATCATTTGCTTCGCATGTATCGCCGCTGGGCGGAGGATAAAAACTTCAAAGTTGAAGTGTTGTCATATTTGCCCGGGGATGAAGCAGGAGTGAAGAGCGTCACGCTGCTGATCAAAGGTCATAATGCCTACGGCTATTTAAAGGCGGAGAAAGGCGTGCATCGGCTGGTGCGCATTTCGCCGTTCGACTCTTCCGGGCGCAGGCATACTTCTTTTGTTTCTTGCGATGTTGTGCCGGAAATTGAAGATGATGATACAGACATTGAAATTAAACCTGATGAAATTAAAATCGATACGTACCGAGCGAGCGGCGCCGGCGGCCAGCACGTGAACACGACGGACTCCGCGGTTCGGATTACGCACCTTCCGACCAACATTGTCGTCTCTTGTCAATCGGAGCGTTCGCAAATTCAAAACCGGGAACGCGCGATGAAAATTTTGCGGGCAAAATTGTATGAGAAAAAACTCGAAGAGCAGCGCAAAGCGTTGAATGAAATTCGCGGAGAACAACAAGAAATCGGTTGGGGCAGCCAAATTCGCTCGTATGTTTTCCATCCGTACAGCATGGTGAAAGATCATCGGACGAATGTGGAAACAGGAAATATCGATGCGGTCATGGATGGAGAAATCGATCTTTTTATCGATGCTTATTTGCGCCAGCAAGCCGGATCCAGACGAGCAAATGAATAAAAACAGGCAACAATAACGGATCCTACCTATAGCACTGCTTTCCCAAATGATGGATGTTTTGCGGAAAAGCAGTGCTGCGGGTAGGGATTTTTGCATTTATGGAGGTTAAAGGCCGATATGAGCAGAGCTTCGGAAAAAATGAACCGCCGGCGGACGCAGCCTGTTATTCCCGTTGGTAGTCGGCTTCATCATGTGATAGAATATAGTTTGTTGTTCATCGGAGCGTTTATCATTGCGATGACTTTTAATTTGCTTTTGAATCCGAATCGCATTGCTTCGGGCGGCGTGGCAGGGATATCAACGATCGTCGAGCATTATTTCGGGGTTGCGCCGGCTTTGACGCAGTGGGCGCTGAATATTCCGTTGATATTGTTAGGCATGTGGCTGCTCGGCGGAAGCTTCGGTTTGCGCACGATTATCGGCTCTCTGCTTTTGCCTTTTTTTGTTTTTTTGACAAGCGGATGGGGACCGCTGACCGAAAATTTGCTGCTGGCCTCAATATTTGGCGGTTTGGGCACAGGTGCCGGACTCGGGCTCGTTTTTCGCGGGAACAGTTCTACTGGAGGGTTGGATTTAGCTGCTCAGATTATTCATAAATATACAGGATTAGGCTTGGGCGCAGCGATTGCTGTGTTGGACGGGTGCGTCATCGTGGACGCAGGCATCGCATTTTCCCCGGAGAAAGCCATGTTTGCGCTGATCGGGCTGTATGTGACCAGCAAGACGATTGATCTGATTCAACTCGGCTTGCCTTATTCCAAAGTTGCGTTCATTATTTCAGAGCAAGCGGAATTGATTCGGCAAACGATCTTGAATGATCTTGACCGAGGTTTGACGAAATTGGCCGGATACGGGGGATACACGGATAAGCAAAGAACCGTTTTGATGGTCGTTGTGCGCCAGCGGGAAGTGAATCAACTGAAAACGCTCGTTCGCGCGGCAGATCCGAATGCATTCGTCATTATCAGCAGCACGACAGAAGTGTTGGGAGAAGGGTTTAAGCGCGACATCCCTCCGCTGAAGCAGCTGCATCAGAATAAGACTGAATAAATAATAACTAAACTTGCATATTTATAACGCAGTTATTGAATTTTTTGTGTACAGAATGTATAATAATACAATCGAGCGATTGATCAGAGGGAGGAGAAAGATGAAAGCTCAAAAGATCAGAGCGGCGGTGATTGGTTCAACGGGTTACGGAGGAGTAGAGCTGATTCGATTTTTGCTGCATCATCCGCATGTGGAAATTACATCCGTTGTGTCTTCTTCGCAGGCAGGAAAACCGATTCATGAAGTATTTCCTCATTTGACGGAATTGCTTCCTTTAATATTGGATGATGTCGATATTCCATTGCTGCAAAGCAAAGCGGATGTCGTTTTTCTAGCGACGCCGGCAGGCGTCAGCGCCGAATTGGCGCCGGATTTGCTTGAAGCTGGCTTGCAAGTGATTGACTTGTCTGGAGATTTTCGCATACAATCGCCGGAGGTTTATGAAAAGTGGTATAAGTTGAAAGCTCCTGCAGAGGAATTTTTGAAGAAAGCTGTTTACGGATTGAGCGAGATTTATGCCGAGAAAGTAAAGGGAGCGGAATTTATTTCTAATCCCGGCTGTTATCCGACCGCAGCGCTGCTTGGGTTAATTCCCGCCGTCAAACAAGGATGGATTGATCCGAGCACGATTATTATCGATGCGAAATCAGGCGTTTCGGGAGCAGGCCGCAAAGCAAGCTTAGGCGTGCATTTTTCAGAAACGAACGAAAATTTTAAAGCATACAAAGTGAATGAACATCAGCACATTCCGGAAATTGAGCAGGAACTTTCCAGGGCGGCCGGCAAAGAAGTAACCACTACGTTTACGACGCATTTGGTGCCGATGACGCGAGGCATTATGTGCTCCATGTATGCATCGCTGGCAGAGTCGAAGACGACGGCAGATTTCATCGATCTTTATCGTCAGTTTTATGAGGGCCGCCCTTTTGTTCGCGTACGCGAAGAAGGCGTATGGCCGGCGACGAAAGAAGTGTGGGGATCGAACTATTGCGATATCAGCTTTGCTGTCGATGAACGAACCGGCAGACTGACGATTTTTTCAGTCATAGACAACGTCGTGAAGGGCGCGGCAGGGCAAGCGCTCCAAAACTTAAATATAATGATGGGATGGGATGAAGCCGAAGGATTGCGCTTCAGTCCGGTTTATCCGTAATCAGTTGTCGACCAGCATGCGGCAGCCATGCTGATCTGGGCTTCCGTAATAACCAGCAGCAGTTTACAAATTCAGTGACATCAATTTCATGGCAGAATAACCTAAGAAGGAAGCCCATTTATTGGGATTATTTTTATAGGAATGGGATGGGTGAACATGAAGACTAGAGAGCCTTTTTCAATCGTTAAAGGATCGGTAACGACTCCTGCGGGCTTTCGTGCATGCGGCTTTCACAGCGGCATTAAAAAAACAGACCGGTTTGACCTCGGAGCGATCGTCAGCGATCGTCCGGCGGCAGCGGCAGCAGTGTTTACATTGAATCAAATTCAGGCTGCGCCGATTAAAGTGACTAAAGAGAGTTTGGCTAAAGAACAGACGCTGCAAGCGGTGGTTGTGAACAGCGGCAATGCGAATGCCTGCACAGGGATTCGCGGGGAAGAAGATGCCCGTCAAATGCGATTGGAGCTGGCGGATGCACTCGGTTTGCCGGAACATTATGTCGGGGTGGCGTCGACCGGAGTGATCGGCGAATTGCTGCCGCTTGACACGGTGCTTAGAGGCATTCAGCAAATTCCTAAAAAATTGAGCCGAGACGGCGCGTCTGATTTTGCTCAGGCGATCTTGACGACCGATTTGGTTGAGAAGGAAGCTTGCGTCAAGGTAGAAGTAGACGGCCGGCCTGTGCATATCGGCGGCGCTGCCAAAGGTTCGGGCATGATTGAGCCGAATATGGCAACGATGCTTGGGTTTATAACGACGGATGCTCATATTGACGCCGTCGATTTGCAAATGCTGCTGCGTCAAGTGACGGACCGCACTTTTAATATGGTTACGGTAGATGGGGATACGTCTACAAACGATATGGTCGTCGTGATGGCGAACGGCATGGCCGAAAATGAGCGTCTTCATCCGGAGCATCCGGATTGGGATGATTTCGCAAAA
>CALKAN010000155.1 GCA_937983035.1 uncultured Paenibacillaceae bacterium
AGTACAATTGAATCTTGGGTGGACACAGTTTCCCTTCTTAAAGTTGCGCTGGAAGACGTCTTTCGGAAACTTGGAGGAGGTGAAGCTGTGGAAGCAAAAGATGCAATCCTCATCATGCTCTCATTCGGAGTGTTTATCTTTGCACTTTTGACATACATCAGCCAGAATTACAGAAGAAAGTAAAAACCCACCCTAAGGTTTCGCGGCCGCAGGTGGGTTTCACGGATTAACGATTCTGCAGCTTAGAGGGAAACTCCATCCAAGCCGATTGTACTGGCCGAGTGTTCTTTCGCAGGCACTCGGTCTTTACATTTTATATTATCATAAAATGGAATAGAACACAATCAACGAATTTTCGCTTCAGCATCATCGATGGATGGTTGGAGTGTCAAAGAGAGCTGGAATGCCGATTCCGGCTCTCAAATTGGCTTTTTCATTGCGTACAGATCATCATCCAGTGATTGCATGCGATCCATCACCAGTTTTTGTGCCTCTTGAATCGCCTTATTATAGATGAAGGGGCTGATGTCTTTCATGATAAAATCGAGGATTGTCTCCGCAGCGATATAACCGATTTCTTCTCCGCGTTCATTATAAAAAAATTGTTGAATGCGCGTGATGACTTCCTTCTTTTCCTCATCGAACAGCCTGATCGTCAATATGTCGCACTCCTCGCCTTTTTCGCCCATTATAATTGGAAATTGTCATATAATGCAAATGCGCAATAAATCAGTTCGACAAATCATTTACTCAGCGAATAATTTATGACATTAAATATTAACTAGGTTTTCGTATGTCGAACAAGGTCAAAAGAATGCAATTTGAAACGACATGATGTTACTATGGCGAAATATGCGGCGAATATTGTCGGTGCTTAATATTTTCTGCCTTAAAACATTGAATTAAAGCATTTTTAATTTAAAGCTTAGTGTGCTATGATTGAGAGGAACGTTAGTTCTTGTTTTTATCAAAAAAAGAATAACAGCGACATAGCGTCTATGAATGAATAACAGGGACAATTTTCTTTGGCAGCCGTGAATGTTATAATGGCGGTAACATTTAATTTTTGCTGAAAATATGTCAAATCGTTCGGCTGGAACAATGATCGTATGTGCTTCTTAAAATAGACCTGTTGTGGAGTGGAAAGAAGAAAATGATTATGCATGTGGGATTTGACCGAGAAGATGTGAGATCTTGGTGCGGTGAACGCATTTATTACAGAGGTTTGGACTATTATCAAAATGGCCGGGTCTACAAATTGTTGTATGATCCGCGGCAAAATCGCTTTGATGCGGTAGTCGTCGGCGCAGAAGCATACAAATCGCATGTCGCTTTTGACGAAGACGGCTGCTTAAATACGGGCTGCAACTGTCCAGCACATAACGGCGATCACGATATTTGCAAGCATGTGGCGGCGATGCTGCTGGAAATATGTGAAGGAGACAGCATTGAAATTATTCATCGTTCGGATGATGGCGAAGATTTTACGACTTACTCGGATCCGCATTGGCACAGTGGCGATTTGCCGCGCCGGATTTTGGCCTAA
>CALKAN010000156.1 GCA_937983035.1 uncultured Paenibacillaceae bacterium
CAGGACGAATATTAATCAGCGCCTGAGGAGTGATGGCATTCGTATCTTGAATGGACATCCGCTCGCGAACGACTCTTTCCATTCTGGACAAACCGATGCGGAATTGATTCTGAAGCAGTTCCCCAACCGATCTCAAACGGCGGTTGCCAAGATGGTCAATGTCATCCGTGCTTCCGATGCCGTGCAGCAAATTAATAAAATAGTTAATGGAGGCAATAATATCTGCCGGCGTGATATGTTTTACGTCTTTATCGATCATCCCGTTCGAGATCAATTTTACCACTTTGCCGTCTTCCAACGGCGAGAATACGTTAATAGACTGAAGTTCAATGGAGGATTCATCCAAAATCCCGTTATGAATCTTAAACGATTTGAGACCGACTCCTTTTTCCAAATAAGGAAGAAGTTCATCGAGCAGTCTCCGGTCGATCATTTGACCAGCTTCCGCAATAATTTCGCCGGTTTCCTCATCGACCAACGTTTCAGCGAGCCGCTGATTAAACAAACGGTTCTTAATGTGCAACTTCTTATTTATTTTATAACGGCCTACATTCGCCAGATCATATCGCTTTGGATCAAAAAAGCGTGCAATCAGCAAACTTCTTGCATTATCCAGCGTAGGCGGTTCTCCCGGACGCAATCTTTCATATATTTCAATTAAGGCCTTCTCGGTCGAATCCGTGTTGTCCTTGTCTAATGTATTTCGAATATATTCATCGTCTCCCAGCAAATCGATGATTTCTTGATCCGTGCCGAAGCCGAGAGCTCTCAGCAATACGGTGACGGGAATTTTGCGCGTGCGGTCAATTCGGACATAGATGATGTCTTTGGCATCCATTTCCAATTCCAGCCAAGCTCCGCGGTTCGGAATCATCGTTGCTGTGTAAGAAGACTTGCCGTTTTTATCGATTTTCGTGCTAAAATAGACACTGGGGGAACGTACAAGTTGACTGACAATGACGCGCTCTGCACCATTAATAATAAAAGTGCCGGTTTCAGTCATCAACGGGAAGTCGCCCATAAACACTTCCTGCTCTTTGACTTCTCCGGTTTCCTTGTTCAACAAACGAACTTTCACGCGCAAGGGCGCAGCATAAGTCACGTCCCGTTCTTTGGCATCGTCTACTGTATATTTGGGTTCGCCCAAGCTGTAATCGATAAATTCCAGCACAAGGTTCCCCGTAAAATCTTGAATCGGGGAAATGTCCCTGAACATCTCTCTTAATCCTTCATCCAAAAACCATTGATATGATTTCTGTTGAATCTCAATTAAGTTGGGAACTTCAAGCACTTCCTTAATCCGTGCATAACTCCTTCGTTGACGACGACCATATTGAACTAATTGTCCTGTCAATGTTCATTCACCTCTCATGTCTATTGACCAGAAAGCTAACAGAGCCATGGTTACTGGAAGATTGCTGAAAAACCTGCAGATAATGCAAGAAAAGCCCCTCAAAAGCAAGCGGGTCTTAAATCTTTGCAAACACGTGAAGCAAAGGAAAGATAAAGCTCACTTCTTTAGGATGAATAATATTCAGTTCACTTTCTCCTATAATGTAGAATTTCCCAAAATGTAAACATTATACGTCAAAAGCTGAAATTTTATTCATCCGGGGCAAAAAAACACTTGACACTTTAACAGACTAAAGAATGAAAAAAGCATATTTATACTGACATTAAAATATAATATCACATTGAAAGAAGCGGGTCAACCAATTTTTTTCAGAGGACATATTGGGGATGCATGCGAAGGATGCAAAAGATATATCTTTTTATTGACTCATGAGTGAAACTTCAAAAGCACGCACCATTAAAATGGTCCAGCAGCCATGCGCTTCGCGCGGTAGATGCGGTATCCTTTTTTGCGATTCAGCTCTTGCACTTCAGAAAACAGCGATTCCAGCTTTTTCAATGCAGAAGGAGCCCCTTGCTTCTTCTGTATGACCACCCACAATTCTCCGTTCTCATTCAAATGTTCCAAAGCTTGCTCAAACAGCGCATAAACGACATCTTTCCCCGCTCGGATGGGCGGATTCGTCATAATCGCATCAAATACGCGGCCTTCCAATCGTTCCAGAAGATCGCTTTGCAAAACTTCCACATTATCGATTCGATTCATGGCTGCATTTTCTTGAGCCAATTGAACGGCTCTCTCATTAATATCAATCATGGTCACCTGAGCTTGCGGATACATTTTGGCAGCAAACAAGCCAATCGGTCCATAACCGCACCCTGCATCCAATAGATTTGTTTTGCCTTCCAAATCCAACGTTTCAATCAACAGCCGGCTCCCGAAGTCAATGCCGCTTTTCGAGAACACTCCCGCATCTGTTACAAATTTCAAGGTGACATTGCGGATCGTCGCAGCGTGCTCTTTCCGATCATGGTCAGCAGCAGGCTTGCGCGTATAATAATGATCGCTCATCGTATTCCCTCCTTCGCACTCGAGCCGTTTTTCAGCATATGTTTATCGTCCGTTATGCCGCCGTTCTTTATGCGAATTCATTCATAATATGAAGACAATCCCCTTGACCGTCATCAAGGGGATTGTCTTTCGATCGTTATTGTTTTCAATCTTACTTCAATTCAATAGTAGCTCCAGCTTCTTCAAGCTTAGCTTTGATTTCTTCAGCTTCTTCTTTAGCTACGCCTTCTTTAATCGGCTTCGGAGCTTCGTCAACCAATGCTTTCGCTTCTTTCAGGCCGAGACCGGTAATTTCGCGAACAACTTTGATAACGTTGATTTTGGATGATCCTGCGTTTGCAAGAATAACATCAAATTCGCTTTGTTCTGCAGCTGCTTCACCGCCGCCACCGCCTACTACTGCAACAGGAGCTGCAGCAGTTACGCCAAACTCTTCTTCAATTGCTTTCACTAATTCGTTCAGTTCCAGAACGCTCATGCCTTTTATCGCTTCAATGATTTGTTCTTGAGTCATGGTGAAACCTCCCATATTATTTTCATCATATTATTAAGCTTCTTGGGCTTCTCCGCCCTCTTTTTGATCAGCAACAGCTTTAACAGCAAGCGCGAAGTTGCGAACAGGCGCTTGCAATACGCTGAGCAACATGGACAGCAATCCTTCGCGGGATGGCAAGTCCGCCAATTCTTTGATTTGATCAACGCTGACGATTTCGCCTTCCAGCACACCGGCTTTGATTTTCAAATGCTCATTGCTCTTTGCAAATTCATGAAGAATTTTTGCAGGAGCAACGGCGTCTTCCTTGCTGAACGCAACCGCCGTAGGACCTGTTAAATGTTCATTCAAGCCTTCCAAGTCCACTTGTGCAGCTGCTCTGCGCAGCAGTGTATTTTTGTAAACTTTAAACTCTACGCCTGCCTCGCGCAGTTTCTTCCGCAATTCTGTAACGTCTGAAACATTGAGACCCCGATAGTCCGCAAAGACTGTACAAGCACTGTCTTTAAAGCTTTCCACTAAATCTTGTACAATCTGCTGCTTTTCTGCTAGTACCTTTGGATTCGGCAAATATAACACCTCCTAAAACAGATCATGCGATTCCCTGCCATCAAAAAATGCCCCCGCAGACAGTCGGAGGCATTCATGACTTATGTTGAAAGCACAGCTTCTCAACATATGCAATCTATCATCATGTCCTCGGCAGGTTATTAAGCCCGTTCGGGCACCGGCTGTCTACGGCACGAATATTCGATTTTAAAAAGTTGATAACACGGGATTATCTAAATGTTTGTGCATCAACTTGGATGCCAGGCCCCATCGTGGAGGAAACGGAAATTTTTCTCAGGTAGTTCCCTTTAGCTGAGGCAGGCTTTGCTCGAACAACAGCGTCGATCAACGTTTTAAGGTTGTCAAGCAGCTGTTCTTCGCTAAAAGATACTTTTCCAATCGGCGCATGGATCTGTCCTGCGCGGTCCAAACGGAATTCGATCTTTCCTGCTTTGATCTCTTTTACTGCTTTTTCTACTTCAAAAGTAACAGTGCCTGCTTTAGGGTTCGGCATTAAGCCTTTTCCGCCGAGCAAGCGTCCGAGTTTCCCGACTTCGCTCATCATATCCGGCG
>CALKAN010000157.1 GCA_937983035.1 uncultured Paenibacillaceae bacterium
GAGACCCCGCTTAAATCGCAGCAAACGCAATTCATCCAAACATTGGGAGCCGACGTCAACTTGGGGAACATCGCTCCGCAAGATATTTTGTCCGTTGAAGCCCTGCGCAGAGGGTTGCGTTCTGATACGTTTGCATCACTTCTCTGAGCTTGCATGCTTAAAAAGATCACATTCCCCGGAAAAATGAAAAAGTGCGAGGTGCAAGGAGGGATATAGATGAAGGTCGATGCGATCTCGAATATCAATGAAGCTCGCTTGGAGCAGCTTGTCAATCGCACCGTCATCGTCATCGATGTGTTGAGGGCAACAAGCTCCATCGTCGTCGCACTTGAAAACGGCAGCTCAGGCGTGATGCCGGTCAAGACTGTTCAACAAGCCAAACAAGCGAAACAAGAAGGGGATTTGCTGGCAGGGGAAAGATTTTGCAAAAAAATTTCAGGTTTTGATTTAGGCAATTCTCCGACCGAATTTTTAAACGCGGATCTTGAAGGACGGCGCATTATTTTAACTACAACGAATGGAACGAGAGTGATCGATAAAGCTTGCAAAGCTGCTTTCGTCATGGCCGGTTCGTTTCTAAATGCCCAAGCTTGCGCGAAAGCGGCCATGCAATTAGGACGGGACACGATGATCATATGCGCCGGCACGCAAGACAAATTTTCCATGGAAGACGGTTTGTGCGCTGGCTTGATCGCAGCGGAATTGGATCGAATCGCCGCTGAACAACTGTTCAGTCCGCCGCTTATTTTCAACGATTTCGCCAAAGCGATGCATTGGTCTTACATGCATCAGGCAGGAAACTTGAAAGACGCGCTGCTTCATTGCGAAAACGGCGCGCGCCTGACGCAATTGGGATATCGTGAAGATGTGTTATACTGCACGAATGTCAATCAGAGCGGCATCGTGCCCGTATTGAAAGATCGGGTCATGACTGCGCTGAAATGAAACTTGTCATAATTCGTTCATCCGTTCATACAATGATGTAGAAATGCAAGCTTGTACGCTGCGTGTGTTGAAAATCCAGATGAAATGTCAACACAGCGCTCTCGAGTGGATATGCCTGACAAGTTTAAAAACAGGAGCAAATGAACGGATGAATGGAGAAATATTGCTGGTTCTGCTTATCATTATCGGATTAGTCGGCCGTTCCCACATTATTACTACCGCTGCCTGCTTCTTGCTGATCGTAAAACTCGTTCAATTGGAGCGATTCTTTCCAGCGATGGAGCGGCGCGGACTTGAATTAGGCTTATTGTTTTTGACAATTGCCGTATTAGTGCCTTTTGCCAATGACCGCATTTCTTTTAAGGAAGTCGTCTCTGTGTTTACTTCTTGGCCCGGAATTATGGCTCTTGCCGGAGGGGCGGTTGCAACGTATATGAACGGCAAAGGGTTGGACATGCTGAAATTGGATCCCCAGCTCATCGTCGGACTTGTTATCGGTTCGATCATCGGCATCATTTTCCTCAGGGGAATTCCAGTCGGGCCGTTAATGGCGGCGGGCATCACCGCCTTCTTTCTCAAACTGTTTCAATACATCTTTGATTTGTTTCAATGACTGTAATCACTGTTTTCGAGTCATGCAGCGCTGGATGAAAGCCCTTTGAAACCGAAAAGAGATGAATCAATAAAAAAAACAGCCCCCGAATGTCAAGCAGCTTCAATGCTGCTCCAACATTCAGGGGCTTCTTTGTTCATTTGCATCCGCGATTGATCGGATCGGGCATGTTATTCCATGATCTGCGGCGATCAGCGGCGAACTTCAGGCCCGCCGACAAACGCATTTTTGTCAGCATCCAATCCGTATTCAGAGTGCAATGCCAAGATCACTTCAGTCAAATGATCCGCTTCAATGACACACGATATTTTAATTTCTGAAGTGCTGACCATCTTAATGTTCACGCCTTGACGGGCGATGATGTCAAACATTTGGGCAGCTACTCCCGGAGTGCTGACCATTCCCGCGCCGACGATGGACACTTTCACGAGTCCCCGTTCTGTCGTTACATCGCCAATGACTAAATTCGAACGCAAATTTTCAATCACTTTCAGCGCTTTGTCCACATCGTCATCAGATACGCTGAATGAAAAATCTGCGACGCCGTTTTTGCTGACACCGCTTTGCACAATAATATCGACGTCGATGTTTTCTTCAGCCAGCGCCGTAAACACGCTGGACAAAATGCCCGGCTTGTCTTCGACGTCTGACAAGCTGATTCTCGAAATGTTCTTATCGTAAGCAATTCCTCTTACGGCCATGCCTTGCTCCATCGCAGCTTCCTCCTTCACCAAAGTTCCTTCGTTATGCGTAAAACTAGATCTGACTACAAGCTGAACATTGTAATTTTTGGCATATTCAACCGCGCGCGGATGAAGCACAGCCGCACCAAGATTGGCCAGCTCCAACATTTCGTCATAAGAAATTTCGGACAGTTTCCTTGCGTTTCTTACAATTCGCGGATCCGTGGAATAAACGCCGTCCACGTCGGTATAGATTTCACATACGTCCGCTTCCAAAGCCGCAGCCAACGCCACTGCAGTCGTATCTGATCCTCCGCGCCCTAATGTAGTAATTTCTCCATCTTCAGTGATGCCTTGGAAACCGGCGACGATCACGATCTTCCCTTGCTCCAGCGCATCACGCACCCGATCAGGCTTCATTCGTTCGATCCTCGCCTTGGAATGATGCTCATCTGTCACAATGCCTGCTTGCCAGCCCGTGAATGAGACCGCATCATGGCCCATATGATTTAACCGCATCGCCATTAAAGCCATCGACACTTGCTCTCCCGTAGTCAACAGCATATCCATTTCTCTCGCAGGGGCTTGATCTGTCAATTCTTTGGACAAATCGAGCAAATCATCTGTCGTGTCTCCCATCGCGGAAACAACAACGACGCACTGATGACCTGCTTGCTTTTTTTCTATAATGCGCTCTGCAACAAGCTTGATTCGTTCTGCAGACCCTAATGAGCTGCCCCCAAACTTCATGACGTACAAGGCCAAATTTCCCACTCCCTACCGAGTCTAATTATTTACGACTATTAATTATAACATAAGGCCAATGCCGGATCTATGAGATGCATCCAGCAAAAAAGCTGTCTCACAGCAGATTGCCTGCGAATGAGACAGCATTAAACAATCATGGTCAAACGTGCGGATCAGTTTGCTCTTGAAACATATTTCCCATCTGTTGTATTAATGATCAGCTTCTCGCCTTGGTTGATGAACAGCGGCACTTGAACTCTAAAGCCTGTTTCAAGCACGGCATTTTTCGTCGCTCCGGTAGCGGTGTTTCCTCTAACGCCAGGTTCCGTTTCCGTCACTTCCAGCTCGACGGTGTTCGGCAAGTTTACTCCCAGCACTTGGCCTTCGTAGCTGACCACTTTTACGATCATGTTTTCTTTCATGAAGTTCAATTCCCATTCCAATTGACTCGATGGAATGGAAATTTGGTCATATGTTTCGGTGTCCATGAATGTATGCTCATCGCCGCTGGCATACAAATATTGCATATCGCGCGTTTCTACGCGTGCAGTTTCCACGTTTTCACCGGCTCTAAACGTCTTCTCTACGATATTGCCGTTTTTCAAATTTCTTAATTTGGATCGTACGAATGCAGCGCCCTTTCCAGGTTTCACATGTTGAAACTCCAATACGCTGTACGGATCGCCTTCTAATTGTATGGTTAGTCCTGTTCTAAAATCGTTCACTGAAATCATTGCAGTTCCTCCTGATCATGATCTATTCTTAAACTATACAACATTCAGCGCAAAATTGTAAAATTTTTCTCAGCGTGCGTAAGCAGTTCAACGCCTGTCTCCGTAACGCCGCCAAAACCCGGGATGTATATGCCCGGTTCTACGGTCACGACCATCCCCGGTTCCAAAATATCTTCGCTGCGCGGCGAAAGTCTCGGTCCTTCATGGATTTCCATGCCGATGCCATGACCGGTGCCGTGGCCGAAATATTCGTCATATCCGTGCTCTTTGATGATTTCTCGAGCCAGCATATCGGCTTCCCGGCCTGTCATCCCCGGTTTAATATGCTGCAAAGCATTCATTTGG
Source organism: uncultured Paenibacillaceae bacterium (assembly GCA_937983035.1). GTDB lineage: Bacteria > Bacillota > Bacilli > Paenibacillales > CALAME01 > CALKAN01. Next base: position 4,068 of record CALKAN010000157.1, read on the forward strand.
GCTTCGAGCACGATTTCATAAATCTCCCGATGTTTTGGCTGCGGGTCCCCAATCATCACTGTCCTCGTAATATCGGAACAATAGCCTTTGTAATAAGCGCCAAAGTCCAACGTCACCAGCTCGCCCGATTGCATGATTCGATCACTGGCCGTTCCGTGAGGAAAGGATGATCTTTCGCCGGAAGCGACGATCGTATCGAAAGATGATGAGGCAGCGCCGTTTTTCCGCATGAAAAATTCCAATTCCAGCGCGATGTCTCTTTCGCTTGTTCCGGGCTTCAAATAGACAAGAATATGTTCATAGGCTCGATCCGCCAGTTCACATGCTTCTCGCAATATGTTTACTTCTTCTTCGTCTTTCTTCAGCCGGATTTGCGAAACGACGCGATTTAACGGCACCCATTCCACGCGGTCCACTTTCTCTGTCAACTGCTCATAACGTTCATACGATACATCTTCTTGCTCAAAACCAGCACGCTCAATGTTGCCGGCCTCCAAAATCTCTTTCACGGAAGCATAAATGTCCGGTCCGTGTTCGATCACTTCAAAATCCGGCGCTTCTTTCGGCGCTTGCTCGCGGTAGCGAAAATCAGTTAACAGAACAGCACGGTCCGGGGTGATCACGACATATCCGGAACTTCCGGTAAAACCAGTCAAGTATCTCCGGTTCACGGCATTGGTAATCAATACAGCTTGAACATTCGATTTTTCCAGCTGTTCCCGCAGTTTGCGGACGCGCGATTGCCTCATTGTCTCCGCTCCTTTTTCTGTAAATAGTTATGTATGGCCAGCAGTCCCAATTCGTAACTGTTGAGCCCAAATCCGCTGATCTGACCGATCGTGACAGGCGCAGTCACTGAATGATGACGGAATGATTCCCGGCTGTAAATGTTCGATAGATGAACTTCAACCGTCGGAATCGAAACGGCGCTGATCGCATCTCGAATCGCATAACTGTAATGCGTAAATGCACCGGGATTTATGACGATGCCGTCTGCTTTGCCATACGCAGCATGGATTCGATCCATTAACTCCCCTTCATGATTGGATTGAAAAAACTCCACGTTCAGACCTAACTTTTCCGCCAGTTCCGTTAACTTCCGTTCCACTTCCTGCAGCGATTCTTCCCCATATATCCCCGGTTCCCGGACACCCAGCATGTTCAAATTCGGCCCGTTAATCACCAGGATCGTTTTCAAGCAGTCTCCTCTCCCTTCCATTGCGATGTTCAGGGTTTAGCTTCCAAACGTTTACCCCGCTATTTTACCATATCTTCCCCCAGCCGAAAACTGTCAGCGCGCACATGCAACATCCGCTATGCATCGCCGCCTTGCTTTTGCAAATTCGCTTCTTCGCTCTCATGTCTGAAATTGTCAAACGGCTCCCGCAAAGTTTCATCCGTAAATTCTACGGTAATCGTGTATCCAATAAAACATCCCCAAATCAAAAATAAGCAGCTGCTCGTCAACAACGAGTTTAAGTCAAGCTTATGGAGCGGCTTCATCATGCCGACAAACGGTCCCAATCCAAACAAAACGGCCCACCACAGCAAACCATAGCCAAATCCGGGCCACGGTCCCTTCGCTTTGCGCAGCACGGCAGCATAAATAAGAGACGCTGTGACAGACAACACAATAAAACTGAACCACCCGATGAAATGACCTCTCCATGAGGCCAAAAAATCGTGCAAAAAGAACGGTTCAGCCAGAAATGCCGGCAACACTTTCGTAAACCCCAAATAGTAAGTTATTATATAGATCCCGCCCCAAATCAAACCTGCATAGATCCCTAACCGAATGGAGAACAGCCATGGGTTCGTGCGCTGATCGGACTCTTTGCGTTGTTCCATATGTTCCTCCTTAACCCATCCAAGTTAGTTTTTAGTATGGCTTGATTAAAGAGCAGACATTCATTCCGCTTTCGATTACAATAGAAAGAAAGTCAGCAATCGGAAGAAAGGGGTTTGCCATGCGTTTTCAACGTGCAGCAGTTTATGTGCTCGCCGGACTGCTCCTCATCGGACTGTTTCGCCATTTCTCCAAGCATCCCGTCCAATTCGTAATATTGCTTATTCTGATCGGAGGCATTTGGCTGTATTTTCGATTCCCAAACATTCGTCTGTTCATGCGGCAATTTCGACCGGCAAAATCTAAGCGCCGCCGCGCTCATCTTCGGGTGATCGACGGTCGCAAAAATCACCGCGTCCGCTCTTCAGATGCAGTGAATTCGAACAAAGAAAATGTTGAAGAACCGACGCGGCTTCATTAATTAGTTATTGAACCTGTTTCAATTTCTCAATATAATCGGCAAAAGTCCAGCTTTTGAAAAATTTTCTGCCTGCAGCCAATCCGGATTGATAAAGTTCCAAACTTTTTTGCGGAGAAATGTCAAACTGGGTCGTGCTGACGCCCAATGTGCGAATTTTGATCGTTCGAAAATCGGAATGTTCCTCGATATACCGTTCATCATGCGCGCCCATCATCGTAGAGATGACCGCTTGCAGCATGCTCAGAGGACCTTTGATCTGGTTGGGCATATAATCTTTTTTTCCGACCAGTTGATAACCGATGACAGGCGTCACCCGATACAGCGCAGATAAAGACATGTCTTTTACTCTTTGGTCAAACAGCCATAGAGGAAAATTGCTTAAAATGCCGCCGTCAACAATATAATAGTTTTTTTTGATCGATGCGGAGCGAACGGATAATATGACTGGATCGAAGAAAAATGGAATGCTTGTGCTCATTCGCACAGCTCTGGCAATTTCCAGCTTGTTCGGATCTTCGCCGTACTCTGCAATATCCTCCGGCAAAACGAGCAGTTTGCCGCGCGTAATGTCTGAAGCAATGATTCGAAGCTTGTTTTTTTCTAAATCTCCGAACGTGCGCAATCCTTTCTTGAGCAATTGCTCGCGAACCCACTGTTCCAATTGATCGCCGGAATGAAGTCCTTGTTTCAAGTAAAATCGAATCGTCTTTCCAATGACCGGAACTTTCAGCAACGGAGAAGTTTTAAGAAATTCCGTAAACGGCGTTTGCAAGACAATGTCTTTCATCTCTTCCGCTGTATATCCAGCCGCAATAAAGGAAGAAACAATCGCTCCGGAAGAAGTTCCTGCCATGCGATCGAACTTATAGCCGCGCTCTTCGGTTGCTTTCACCGCCCCGATGAGCGCAATCGCTCTAACCCCCCCGCCCTCAAACACCCCGTTAATCTTTCTCAGACGCACATCCTCCTTCCGCCTTCGATTTTGCTGTCCGAGAAACTATATGCTCGCACAGAAAGTCCATATGCTCGATTTTTGCGATTGGGGCGTGCAAAAGTAAAGGCGTACGGTTTTTCTCAGACAAAATATGAAAGACCGTGTGATTCGGACATATCTGTTAAACAGATCCGAATCGCACGGTCTCATCTGATCGCATATCGCATTCTCATTCATGGGCATGACGCTGATTATTGCTCTTCTTCCTCTAACTTTTTCCGAATCGCGTGCAGCTCTTTTAATTGTTCCGGGTTGCGCTTAAAAAATTCCAACACGGCTTCAATGCATGTGATCGAATCCCAGCTCAGATGGTGTTCGATTCCTTCGACATCATCATAAATATTTTCCTCATCCACACCGATGATTTCAAGAAATTCTTCCAGCAGATGATGCCTGTCCAGCAGCCTTTTTCCGATCTTTTTGCCCTTGCTTGTCAACATTAAGCCGCGATATTTTTCATATACGAGATATTCATCTTTATCCAATTTTTGAATCATCTTTGTAACAGAGGAAGGATGAACTTCCAGCCCTTCCGCAATATCAGACACTCGCGCATATCCTTTCTCATCGATGAGCTTATAAATGCGCTCCAAGTAATCCTCCATACTGGGTGTTGCCGTCAAACGCTTCCCCTCCTGCTAAAGTCTTGTTTATATTGTAACATACTTTGGCACTGCGCATGCAGTCACCCCATCCATGATGGAGCGAATTGATTCAGCCATCTCGTAATTTCTGTCATTTGACCAAAGTACAGCAATATTCCAAATATTATCATGACCGCTCCGCCGACTTTCATCACTTTGTCGGAATATTTCACGATCCAGCGAGTCGAGCCGAGGAAAAATGCCATGATGAAGAAAGGAACGGCAAATCCGATCGTATACGATGTAATGAGCGACAGCCACAGCCCTTTCTCCGTCGCGGCCAGTGTAATAATGGAAGCCAAAATCGGCCCGATGCACGGCGACCAGCCGGCAGCAAAGCCGATGCCGATTAGAAATGTGCCGATATAGCCGGCCGGTTTGCTGAATTTCAGCTTCATGTCTTTCATCAGCACTTGGGGCTTAAATATTCCAAGCAGCATCAAACCCATCACGACGATCAAGATGCCCGCAATTTGGCTGATTAATTCCAAATTGTTCATAAACAGCCTGGATACGAGTCCTGCCGTAGCCCCTAACGTATAATAAACGACCGAAAAGCCGGCGATAAAAAACAACGTATGCATCATGGTCTTCACTCGCACTTCTCTCGTTCGTTCCGTCTGCAAGCGGTTGACGGAAATCCCCGTTATATACGAAATGTAAGAGGGGTAAAGCGGCAACGTGCAAGGTGAAAGAAACGAAAGCAGCCCAGCGCCGAAAGCAATCCATATGTTCAGATCCATCTCCAGCCCCCCATAGTTATGTTATTCATTCATCAATCAAACTTACCGGCTCCAGCCGCGCTTAAACATAAGCGTGCATATCAACATTCCTATTAATAATAACACAACTGTGCCGCCGGGCGCCAAATTCCACATTCCCGCCGCAATCAGACCGATGATGACAGCCGTTTCCGAATACAAAACTGCCAGCAGCATCGTTCGCGAGAAGCCTTTGCCCGCAGCCAGGCTGCAGGCGACAGGAACTGTAAGCAGCGCCGACACAAGCAGCGCGCCGACAATTTTGATCGCGATCGTAATCACCATCGCTGTCATGACGGTGAGCATCACATTGAAGTAAGTTGTCCGCAATCCCGAAACATGAGCGGCATCTTCATCGAACGAAACTAAAAAAAGCTCTTTTCGGTAAATGAGGACAATGAGCAGCACAACGGCTGTGACGGCAATGATGGATGCAATGTCTTCCTGCGTAAGAAAATAAATGTTCCCGAACAAATAACTGTTCACATTCATGTTAAAAGCACGGCCCCACGTAAACAAAATGGAAGCCAGCGCGATGCCGCCGGACATCATAATGGCTATCGACAATTCTGCATACGATTTGTACGTTTTGCGGAGATGTTCGATTGCAAATCCAGCCGCCAAGGCAAACAACAAACCTAAAACCAATGGGTAAACGTTGATTAAGAAACCGAGCGCAACGCCTGCGATCGATACATGGGCCATCGTATCTCCGATCATGGACATGCGGCGCAGCACGACAAACATGCCGATCAGAGGAGCCAGCAAACCGATAAAAATTCCCCCGAGAAAAGCTCTCTGAAAAAAAGGTTCTGCAAAAAGTTCCATCAATGTAGGACGGCCTCCAAATACTATTGATTAAGTGCACGATTTTGACGCTGATACAATCGCATGGAATGGGTTAAGTCCGTGTTGCTGCAATCCGCCGGCGCATGGGAATGTTTCACGTAAAATTCGATTCTGCCGCATCGGCTGACCGGTTCTGAGCCTAAATAACTGTACATCATCTCCATATCATGCGAAACGATCACGAATGTGATGTTATGTTGACTGTGCATGTGCCGAATCATATGGAAAAAGCTTTGCTGTGTTTCAGCATCAATGCCGACCGTAGGCTCATCCAATATCATCAGCTCTGGATTGTTCACGAGCGCCCGCGCTAAAAACGCGCGCTGTTGCTGACCGCCGGAAAGCTTTCCGATCAGCCGGTCTGCAAGATGCTCAATCCCCATCGCCGCCATGGCATCATCTGCTTTGCTCTTGTCAGCTTGCG
>CALKAN010000158.1 GCA_937983035.1 uncultured Paenibacillaceae bacterium
TTTTAAGAAATTGTTTCAAGAATTGAAATCGGTGATTGAACGAGAGTTGGATTTTACGCAAGAAAAGGAGTCCCTTCATTATTTTCAGGAAAAGTATAAAGAGCATGAATTTGTGAAAATCCCGAAAGTTTATTCTGAATTGTGCACCGCGAAAGTACTGGTCATGGAATGGATGAACGGTGTGAAAATAACCGATGAGCAAGCGGTTGATCAGTTGGGAATCAGCCGGAGAGAATTGGCTGAGCGCTTGATCGAACTGTTTCTTCCCCAGTGGTTGGAACCTGGAATCTTTCATGCAGATCCCCACTCGGGCAACGTGCTGGCATCGAAGTCCGGACACATTATTATGCTCGATTTTGGGATGACCGGTGAAATTTCCAAACGCGATGCTGCTCATTTTCAAAAACTCATCGAAAGTCTTCTCTCCAAGAACTATGCGAAGGCCGTGGAAACATTAGGCCAGTTGGATTTTATCCTTCCAGGCGCCGATCCAAGAACGATGGAAAAGGTTTTGGCTGAATTCATCAATGTTCAACCGAGTCAATGGCAAGAAGTCGATCTGATGAAGGTAAGAATGGAATTGAACGACATGATTCGAGCCCTTCCGATTCAAGTCCCGACAAGATTCGTATTTCTTGGCCGCTCCTTTATGACGATGGAGGGAATGGTCTTGAACTTGGTAACTGAGGAAGAAGCTGGAGATCTGTTGAAATCGGCATTCATCGCATGGTTAAAACGGCAAGGGAGCGGCAACTGGTCCTTCGTCTGGTACTGGTTGCAGTCGCAGCCGTTATTTAAACTCCTGCATTCTGCTGCTGATTTTCTGGAAATGCCGCAAAGGTTGGAGCGGTTAAAGGAAATGGAGCAGCGGCGTCAGTTTCAATTTACGATGTATGAAAATTATAAAAAGCAATGCTTTCATCTAAGCCTGCTCGGACTGCTCGGAATCGGAAGCGGGATTTATGCTTCGAATCAATGGATCATGCAAGCGGGGATTGGACTGGCTCTTATTTCTTGCGCTGGTTATTTGCTCTTCAATCATAAATTAAAAAAATGGATGAAGTACATGCATGATTGGCGAGTTTAATTTGTCGACAGCCGGAATGAAGATGCATGTAAAAAATTGAAACTTCCTGAAATGCGTCTCGTATGTATCTATAAACCCGCGTTTTCAGGAGGTGGATGATGGATGCTGACTTTGCCGGAAGAACTGCTTTTAATCGCGCTTGACAACGAAACTGGGAAGATGACCTCTCCTTTTATCCATTACGGCTTGGCCGGAGCGGTATTAATGGAGCTGACTTTGAGGGAATGCATAGATGTGCAAAATAAAAAATTAATCATATTAGAAAAAAACGATGCAGGGGATGAACTGCTCAATGAATTTCTGCAGCATATGAAAATAAAGCAGAAAGGAAGAGCGAAGAGCCTTTACCATTGGGTGCAGCAGTTAGGAAGATACATTAAGCGGCATAAGAAGCACCAGCTTTTTATCGATCGGTTATTGGCTCAAAAGATTTTAAAGCGGGAAGAAAAGAGATATTGGCTTTTCTTTACGAAAGAAGTTTACCCTGCTGCCCGGATTAAAGAAGAACATGAGATTCGAAACAGATTGAAAAAAACAGTGCTGACTGACCATGCGGATGAAGATGAACGAACGATCACGCTGCTTGCAATCATCCATGCATGCAGATTAGCGCGAAACGTTTTTATGAAAGAAGAGCATCGGCTTGCGAAGCGGAAAATGAATGAGATGCTGAAAAAGAGCGCGCACGGGAAAGCCGTTGCGAGCACGATTGAAACGATGCAAATTGCTGTTGCTGCAGCCATTGCATCTGCAGTGTCAACATCAACCTATTCGTCGAATACGACAGCCAATTAATAAACATATTGACATTGTGGAAGGAAAAGGTGTAATGAACACTTTTTATTACCAAGCTCCATTCACGATAAGTTCCACAAAAAAATGCGAAGTCATGAAAGCTGACGGTACGACCGTTGGGAGTGTCCAAAGATACTTCAAGTCAAGATTGCAAAGAGTGATCGATTCAACGATCGGCGGCAATAATTTATTTGTCAGCATGAAAGCAATGGACCCTGAGGGAAATGCAGTCATTGATGCTTATACAAAGATCGCGATGATTAAAAAGCCGGATTATGTTTTGCATTTTTTGAGCGGCGAGCGGGAGGGAGAAACTTTTCATGCCAGACAAATCAACAACATCAAGTTGAATGCTGAATTTTTGATAAAAAATGATCAAATTGAAATCATTTCCAAACGAATGATGTTAGACTGGGTCAGGTTTTATGAAAATGGGAAAGAGATTGCACGGTGGCGCTCCCGAGCAAAGGAAAAATACAAAACGTACATCGAAATCGAACAGGATGCCTCTGTTCAAGATCCGTTATTTTATGCCGTTCTCGGTCAACAATTGCATTTTATCGGATATTAAAATCGTGAATCCTTGCTTCGCAGGCTGTAAAATGGACGCAGAAATGCCCGCTCTCATTAGACGAGAAGCGGGCAAAAGCCGTTAAGACGTGTAATATGCCATGATAGTTGTTCGTCGATAAGCGGACCGTTTTTGAGCGTGGATCGTAA
>CALKAN010000159.1 GCA_937983035.1 uncultured Paenibacillaceae bacterium
GGCCGTACCCTTCAGCAGCCTCGCAGGCAGAGCCAGCTACCCCCAGTGGCGAGTCCCAACTCCCGGCACCGGGAAGTCTCGATCTCACCGACGATGAATTCGAAGGCTTTCTCGATGCCATTAGTGATCAACCGGGTGAAGCCGCACACGGCATTTCGCGGAAGAATCGAGAGCGGGATCATGAAAATGATCGCGATCGGTCTCGGAAAGCAAAAAGGCGCGGAGGCTTGCCACCAGCTTGGCTTCAAATACATGGCTGAAAATGTGCCGAAAATGGCAAACGTCATGATTAAAAAGCTGCCGATCATATTCGGAGTGGCCCTGGTAGAAAACGCCTATGACCAGACATGCAGAATAGAAGTGCTCCCAGCTGCGGAAATCGAAGAGAGAGAAGCAGAACTGTTGGAAGAAGCGAAGGCAAGGCTGCCGAAAATTTTGTTCGATCAAATCGATGTGCTGGTGATCGATTACATCGGCAAAAACATCAGCGGAGACGGCATGGATCCGAACATAACCGGCCGTTATCCGACGCCTTACGCGCACGGCGGTCCCGACGTTTCCAAGATGGTCGTATTGGACTTGACGGAAGAGACGAAAGGGAATGCGAACGGCGTTGGAACCGCAGATTTTACAACCCAGCGTTTAGTGGACAAAACAGACTGGGCTGCGACGTATGCCAATGGACTGACTTCTACCGTATGCGCTCCTACAAAAATGGCCACTACGCTGCCGAATGACCGCATGGCGATCCAGGCAGCGGTGAAGACGTGCAACATCTTAGACTATACGACGTGCCGCTTAGTGCGCATAAAAGATACGCTGCATTTAGGCGAAATTGAAATATCGGAGACGATGTTGGAAGAAGCGCGCCGGCATCCTGATATTGAAATTTTGACTGAACCGTACGAAATGAAGTTTGATGCAGAGGGGAATTTGCAAAAATGACTCAGTCCCAAACAGAAAGATATGTATTAGCCGTAGATATCGGCACCACAAGCACGAAGACGCTTGTGATCGATGCGCAGGGAACGGTGATCGCATCGCATTCTGAAGAATATCCGATGTACACGCCGAGTCCTGACATGGCAGAGCAAGATCCGGATGAAATTTTTCAAGCAGTGAAGAAAGGCATTCGCGCTGTGACGGCTCAAAGCCAAGCAGCGCCCAGCCAATTCATTTGCGTATCTTTCAGCGCGGCCATGCATTCGATCTTGGCTGTAAATGAGCAGCTTGAACCTTTGACGCGCTCGGTCATATTTGCAGACAACCGCAGCGCACCTTTTGTTGAGACGCTCAGAAATGAATATGATGCACACCGCATTTACCGCAGCACCGGAACCCCGATTCATCCGATGTCGCCGCTGCTGAAGCTGATGTGGTTCAAGAAGCATCGACCGGAATTGTTCCGCTCCAACGTGAAATTTATTGGCATTAAAGAATATGTGCTGGCTAAACTGTTCGGAAAATTAGTCGTAGACTATTCGATCGCCAGCGCAACGGGCTTGTTTAATTTAAATGAACTGTGGTGGGATCAGCTGGCATTGGAAGCCGCGGGCGTCAATCCGTCTCAGCTTCCGGAGCCGGTGGATACGACATACAGGCTCGAAGGTTTGTCAAAAGAAACAGCCGAACAATTAGGATTGCTTCCGGATACGCCTTTCGTCGTCGGCGCTTCGGACGGAGTGCTGGCTAATCTGGGCATCGGTGCGATTGATCGCGGCGTTTACGCGGTGACAATCGGGACAAGCGGCGCCGTCAGAGGCGTGGTCGGCAAGCCGAGCACGGATGAGAAAGAGCGGTTGTTTTGCTACGCGTTAAACAAAGATTTTTGGGTCGTCGGCGGTGCGATTAACAACGGCGGCATCATGCTGCGCTGGGTGAGAGATCAACTGGCGACGCTTGAAGCGGAATATGCAAGAAAGAAGGGCGTTGACCCTTATGAAGAGCTTGCCCGCATTGCCGAATCCGTCAAACCGGGATCAGACGGCCTGATCTTTTTGCCGCTGCTGACAGGAGAAAGAGCGCCGTATTGGAACGCCAATGCGCGGGGCGTGTTTTTCGGCTTGTCTTTGTTCCATGAGAAAAAGCATATGATCCGAGCAGTGATGGAAGGCGTTATGTATCGCATTCATTCCGTCGTAACGGCACTGGAGGAAAACAGCGGTCCTGCCAAAGAAATTCGCGCATCCGGCGGGTTTGCCCGCTCTGCATTTTGGCGGCAAATGATGGCCGATGTGTTATCCGCGCCTGTAAAAGTGCCTCAATCGATCGAAAGCTCCGGCTTAGGCGCGGCTAAATTGGGCTTGCTGGCTGCAGGCGAAGTGAAGCAGCTGCAAGAATTGGATCACTGGGTAAACATCGTGCATCAGCATGAGGCAGATGAACAGAACCATCGTGTTTATGAGCGGTTGGCGTCGATTTATATGGACGTCTATCACAGCTTGAAGAAATCTTTTGATGATATTGCCCAGTTTCAAAAAGAATATTAATTTGGAGGGATCAAGCATGAATTTATTTGATTTGTCTGGAAAAACGGCTGTAGTCATTGGCGGGAACAGTACATTGGGAAGCGCAATGGCGGTTGCTTTGGCCGGACACGGCGCCAAAGTAGCCATCGCTGGGCGCAATTTGGAAACGTGCGAAGCGGTGAAAAACAAAATTGAGCAAGCGGGCGGAACGGCCAAAACGTTTCAAGTGGACGTGACGGAAAAAGCTCAAATTGAAGCACTTCTCAAAGATGTCATCGCATGGGCAGGACATGTAGATATTCTCCTGAACTGTCCCGGCGTAAACAGCTCCACTCCGTTTTTTGAATTGGAGATGGATGAATGGGATCATATCATGGATGTAAACTTAAAAAGCGTTGTGTTGGCATGTCAAATTTTCGGCAAGCACATGGTGGAAGCCGGCAAGGGCGGAAGCATCATTAACATTTCCTCCGTATCGTCCGATCCGCCGCTTTCCAGAGTGTTCACTTATTCTGCATCGAAGGCGGCTGTAAACAATGTGACGAAATTCTTGGCACGGGAATTCGCGCCGGCAAACGTTCGCGTGAATGCGATAATTCCGGGCTTTTTCCCAGCAGAGCAAAATCGCAAAATCCTTTCTCCAGATCGCATCGAATCGATTATGAAACATACGCCGATGAATCGTTTTGGAGAAGCGGAAGAACTGCAAGGCGCTGCGGTATTTCTAGCTTCTGAAAAGGCATCCGGCTTCGTCACCGGCGCTTTGATTCGGGTTGACGGCGGCTTCGGAGCGATGACGATATAATAATTAACAATTGAAACCAGAAAATCATGCGTGTAAAATAAAATTGACATAATAAAGAAAAGGTGGCTATCAAAGATGTCAAAACAGCAAATAGGCGTGATTGGACTCGCAGTCATGGGGAAAAACCTTGCGATGAACATCGAAAGCAAAGGTTACTCCGTTGCAGTCTTCAATCGCACACCAACAAGAACTGAAGAATTCATCAAAGAAAATCCAGGCAAAAATTTAAAAGCTACTTATTCGATCGAAGAATTCGCAGCATCTTTGGAAGTGCCGCGCAAAATTTTGATCATGGTTCAAGCAGGTCCGGCGACGGATGCGACCATCGAAAGCTTGCTTCCGCATTTGGAAGAAGGAGACATTATTATTGACGGCGGCAACGCTCATTTCCCTGATACGCAGCGCAGAAGCAAAGAATTGGAAGAGAAAGGCATCCGCTTTATCGGTGCAGGGGTGTCCGGCGGTGAAGAAGGCGCACTGACAGGACCGGCGATCATGCCCGGCGGTCAAAGAAGCGCCTATGAATTAGTCGAACCGATCCTGACCGCTATTTCGGCAAAAGTAAACGGCGACCCATGCTGCACGTATATCGGTCCGGATGGTGCCGGCCATTATGTTAAGATGGTTCATAACGGCATTGAATACGGGGACATGCAATTAATTTGCGAAGCGTATCAACTGCTGCATGAATTGCTCGGACTTGAGGCCGAGGAACTGCATGAAATATTTTCCGAGTGGAACAAAGGCGAGCTTGACAGTTATTTAATCGAAATTACGGCTGACATTTTCTCGAAGAAAGATCCGGAAACCGGCAAGCCGATGGTTGATGTCATCTTAGACATTGCGGGTCAGAAAGGCACTGGTAAATGGACAAGCCAAAGCGCGCTTGATCTGGGCGTGCCGTTGTCCATCATTACAGAATCTGTCTTCACACGCTTCATTTCTGCCTTGAAAGAGGAGCGCGTGGAAGCGAGCAAGCAATTAAGAGGCCCTCAAGCAAAAGCTTTCACCGGCAACAAAGAGGAGTTTATTGAAGCGATCCGCAAAGCGCTGTATGCAAGCAAAATTTGTTCCTATGCGCAAGGTTTCGCTCAAATGCGCAGCGCTTCGGAAGAGTACGGCTGGGATTTGGATTACGGAAACATAGCGATGATTTTCCGCGGCGGCTGCATCATCCGGGCGCGCTTCTTGCAAAATATCAAAGATGCGTATGATCGAAATCCTGATTTGCGCAACTTGTTATTGGATGAATATTTCAAAAATGTCGTCGAGAATTATCAAGATGCATGGAGGCAAGTGGTTGCCACGGCAGTGACTCACGGCATTCCAGTGCCGGCATTTTCCAGCGCGTTGGCTTATTATGACAGCTACCGCTCCGAAAGACTTCCGGCGAATCTGCTGCAAGCTCAGCGGGATTACTTTGGCGCGCATACATTCCAGCGCGTGGATAAAGAAGGAACATTCCATTTCGAATGGATGAAAAACTAATCTTTGACGAATCATTACACGGCGGGTGCTGCCTGTTTCCAGGGCGGAAAGCCCGCCTTTTTCATTGGAGGAATGACGCATGCCGAAAGACAACATTATTTTGATCGGTTTTATGGGGACGGGAAAAACGACTGTGGGCAAAATCATTGCAGAAAAAATGCAATGGACATTTTTAGATACGGATGATCTCATCGAAACTAGAACAGGAATGAGCATTCCAGCGATTTTCGAAAAATATGGGGAACAATGGTTTCGAGATCAAGAGAGTGCCGTCATTGAAGAAGTGCTGAAAGAAAAAAACCAAGTCATTTCTACCGGCGGCGGCGCTGTGTTGAGAGAGGAAAACCGGCAGATGATGCTGGAAGGAGGGATTGTAGCTGCTCTGAAAGCAGATGCGGATACGATCGTCGAGCGGGTCAGCAGAAGTGAAGACAGACCGCTTTTGAGAGGCGAAGTGAGAGAAAGAGTAGAAACGTTATTGGCAGCGAGGAAAACGGCTTATGATTTCGCTCACGTTGAATTTGATGCTGCAGCGCTCTCTCCAAGCCAACTGGCGGAACGAATTATTCAGCATTTTAAATCGGTCTAGTTTGCCTCAAAATTCACTATTTCACTTGCATGTGGTAAACTTACTTGAAAGCTTATTTACATTGTTGAAGTTAAAGGAGAGACAGAAATGAAAGCAATCGTGCGTCCTGTTCAACGTTTGGAAGGGGAAATACAAGCATTATCTTCTAAAAACTACACTACGCGGTATATGCTCGCCGCAGCGCTGGCAGAAGGCGTCAGCCGCATTCATTATCCGGCTCACAGCGAAGACAGCGAAGCGATGCGCCGCTGCTTGAAAGATCTTGGCGCCGAGTTGGATGAAACGGACCATGTATTGACGATCAAAGGCTTCGGAAACAAGCCGCGGCAAGCTAAGGAACTGGATGCAGGCAATGCCGGCGCGGTTCTTCGCTTTTTGATGTCTGTGGCGGCTTTTTGCGAAGAAGTGACATTTATCAATCGATATCCTGAATCGCTGGGCAAGCGCCCTCACGATGATCTGATTCACGCGTTGGAACAAATGAATGTTCAGGTGGAGCATAACGACGGCAAGCTTCCGATCACGATTCGCGGCGGCTCTCCTAAGGGAGGCAAGATTACCGTATCCGGAAAAGTCAGCTCGCAATATCTCAGCTCATTGCTGTTTATGACTCCATTGTTGCAAGAAGACAGCGAAATTATTGTTGTGGATGACTTGAAATCGAAAGTCGTCATTGGACAAACGCTGGAAGTGATCGCCCAGGCAGGCGTTGAAATAGATGCGGATGAAGACTTGATGAGGTTCCGCGTGCGAGGCAGGCAATCTTATCAACCGAGGGATTACATAGTGCAAGGAGATTATCCGGGTTCTGCAGCAGTATTGGCAGCAGCTGCCGTGACCAATTCAGACGTCAAAATCCATCGTTTGGAAGAGAACAGCAAACAAGGCGAAAGAGCGGTGATCGACGTCTTGCGTGCGATGGGAGCGCCTTTAACCCACTCAAACGGAACGGTGCATATCCAAGGCAACGGGAAACTCCGGGCTGTGGAATTTGACGGCGATGCTTTTACGGATGCCGTGCTGGCAATGGTGGCAGCTTCTGTTTTTGCCGAAGGAACTTCGCGTTTTTACAATGTGGAAAACTTGCGTTATAAAGAATGCGACCGGATTACAGATTTTGTAAACGAGCTGAGAAAGGCAGGGGCCGATGTCGAGGAGCGGCAAAGCGAAATCATCGTTCACGGCAAACCGGAAGGCGTGGAAGGCGGCGCAACGATCAACGCCCACTTTGATCACAGGGTGATTATGGCTTTAACGGTCGTCGGCCTTCGATCAAAGCAAGGATTGGTCATTCAAGATGCAGAACATGTGGCGAAATCATACCCGCAATATTTTGAGCATTTGCTTGCGTTAGGGGCGGACATTGAGTTGGTTGAAGATTGAGCAGCAACGATTTGCTGTAAGTGCGAAGCATAATAAACAACAGAGTTCCATACAATAATAAAGCATAGAAGATCTGAATGTTTTTTGATCTGCGATGATTTTATGATTGGCGAGGGCTTCTGCGGCTCATTGCAAATAAGGCAATTTGGCTGCAGAAGCCCCGTTTGCATGCAGCTTGTTCCAGGGGCATTGCGATGCAGGTTTCTCCAGTGCCCGCTTGTTTCGATCCAGCTTACTCTAATGAAAGGAGCGATTGACCATGAGCGCAATAATGACTGCGGAAGAAATGAAGGAAATGCTGACAACGATGAATACCATTGCCGTTGTTGGTCTCTCCAGCGATCCAGGCCGCCCTTCTCATCAGGTGGCAAAATATATGCAAGATCACGGATATCGCGTGATTCCTGTGAATCCGAACGAGGAGCAAATATTAGGCGAAAAATGTTACCCTTCGCTGTTAGATGTTCCGGAGCAGATCGACATTGTTAACGTCTTTCGACGCAGCGAAACCGTGCTGCCGATCGCCCAAGAGGCGGTAAAAGCCGGCGCTAAAGCGTTGTGGCTGCAAATGGGCATCGTGAACGAACAAGCGGCTGAAACGGCGCGAAACGGCGGATTGAAAGTAGTCATGGATCGATGCATCAAAGTGGAACATGCGAAGCTTCTCAATTAATTCCATCATAAATCAGCTTCTTTTCTGAAATGCTAAAGGAGGCTTCACTTATATGTGAAGACTACAAAACAAGCTGAAGGAGGAAGCTGATTTGCATCGACAATTTCAACAACAACAGAGTCCAAATGCCTATCACATGGCGAACTACCGCGGGAATCAGCCGGGTCATGACCAATATTTGAGATCGGACTCCCAGCAGCCGACGCAGATGGGGACAGCAGCTCAAAGCCAGTATCAGCCGTCCGGCGCTGTGCAATCATTTTACCGCCCGCAGCAATCAATTCAGCAGCAGTCTTTCCAGCAGCAACAGCAATATCAGAGTCCAAACGCCTATCATATGGCGAACTATCGCGGGAATCAGCCGGGTCATGACCAATATTTGAGATCGGATTCTCAGCAGCCGACGCAAAGATAACCGGATATGAAGCAAAAGAAAAGGGCGAAAGGTTGATCCGCCCTTTTCTTTTTTGCAAATAAAACTTTGACAAAAGTTTGAACAGATTATAACATCAATAATAAGAGCATGTCATGACAGAAACAGGTTCGCATATTGAAGAAGGGAAAGAAACTCGTACATGAATTGGATGAGCTACCTGCAACAATTCGGGCGGTCGCTGATGCTGCCCACGATCACATTGCCGGCAGCAGCTATTCTTTTGTTTTTGGGAAATATTCCGATCGATCTGCCGGTAGTCAGCGAAGTACGCCAAGTTTTGCTTTTATCAGGCAATGCCATATTTACATTTCTGCCGTATATCTTTGCAGCCGGCGTTGCTTTAGGGCTGACGGATAATTCCAGTTCTGCCGGCATGGGCGCGCTGCTCAGCTATTTTCTGTTCGTGCAGATTACGCAGCATTATATTGAATCCCCGGTGCAAATTGGAGTAAGCGGCGGGATTATTATCGGCTTGCTCGCAGCTGTAAGTTATCATAAATTTAAAGATATTTCGTTTCCTGAATACATACAATTTTTTGGCGGACCTCGATTCGTGCCGTTGTTTATGTGCTTTGCCACGATTATTTTTTCAGCGGTGATCATTGTTGTAGGTCCTTACATTGAAGCAGGACTTGCGAGGTTCAGCCATTTTTTGATCAGTTTTGGCGGAATCGGGACGTTTATATACGGAATTTTGCATCGTCTGCTCGTGCCAACAGGATTGCATCATGTCCTCAACAACATTTTTTGGTTTCAGGCCGGTTCGTATGAACGGCCGGACGGACATATTGTATTCGGCGATCTTCCGCGCTTTTTTGCCGGTGATCCGGAGGCCGGAGTATTCATGGCAGGCTTATATCCGATCATGATGTTTGCTTTGCCTGCAATTGCGCTCGCGATTATTGACGAAGCCAGGGAAGACTTGAAGCCTAAAGTACGGGCGACTTTCCTGACGGCGGCACTCGCTTCTTTTTTGACCGGAGTGACAGAACCGATTGAATTTGCCTTTTTGTTTGTCGCGCCTTGGTTGTTTATCATTCACGCCGTGTTATCCGGCCTTGCGATGTATTTTGCATTCATTTTGGATATTCATCATGGGTTTGCCTATTCCGCAGGCGCGATTGATTTTTTTGTCAATCTGCATTTATCAAAAAACGCTTATTTGATTATTCCATTGGGGCTTGCATATGCAGTGATCTATTATGTGCTGTTTCGCTTTGCAATCCGCAGATTTCAAATTCCAACGCCCGGAAGGGAAGACGGCTCTCCCCTTGAAGACTGGGCGGGCGATATCCCTTATCGTTCGCCGCTTATTCTTCAGGCGCTCGGCGGCAAGAATAATATTGTGAAAATTGATGCCTGCATTACTCGCTTGAGACTGACGCTCGTCGATGACAAAAAAATTGACAGCGGTGCGCTGAGGCATCTGGGAGCTGCCGGAATCATTAATTTAGGCGGAGGCAATATTCAGGTTGTCTTCGGCACGTTTTCGGAATTGATACGGGAAGAAATCGTAAAATTGATGAACAAAGACTGGAGGCAAGTGTTGTTTCACTCTCCGTTCCAAGGAAAAATGATTCCGCTGGAACAGGTGCCCGACAAAGTGTTTTCCAGCAAATTAGTAGGAGAAGGCGTCGCATTTATACCGGATAAAGGAGAGGCAGCCGCGCCGATTGAAGGAACGGTCATGCATATTTATCCGACAAAACATGCCATTGGCATTCGATCAAATGATGGATTGGAAGTGTTGATTCATATCGGGATCGATACCGCCCATCTTCCCGGCAAATGGTTTAAAGCCCATGTCGAAGAAGGGGATAAGGTCGTGCCGGGACAGACGCTGATTGAATTTGATTTGCCGCGTGTAAGGGAACACAGCAAGTCTTTGGCGAGTCCAATGGTCATTACGAATCGCGCCAAAGTGAAATCATGGAATATTGCGCCATATAAAACAGTGAAAAAAGGGCAGTCATCTGTTCTGTCTGTCGTGCTGAAAGAGGGGGATTCAGATGGGAGAGAAACATAAATACATGGGAATTCCTGCATCTGCAGGGATCGCGATCGGAAAAGCGTTCGTGCTCCCGCCATGGGATTGGGATGTCCCTGAAAAAAGCATTGATGTCAGTGATTTAGCCAAAGAATTTGAACGGCTTTATGAAAGTGTCCGCACATCCAAACACGAAATTCGAACGATCAAGAATGAAATGAATGGAACTTCTGCCAGCAATGAGAAAAGCATTTTTGACGCCCATTTGGCCATATTGGACGATCCGGTTTTCATGCAAGAGGTAAAAGGGATTATAGAAAGGCAATATAAAGCGGCCGAAGTGGCGGTAAAAGAAGTGATCGATCAATTCGTAGAGATGTTCAACATGCTTGATGATCAGTACATGAAGGAACGCGCGCTCGACATTAAGGATGTTGGACAACGGCTGCTGCACCATCTGATCGGCACTCCGGAAATCGAATTGCCGAAAGACAACGATCCCTTTATATTAGTTGCGCCTGAGTTATCTCCCAGTCAACTGACGCATTTGAATCCTTCTCATGTTCTGGGCATTCTTACTCTGGCAGGCGGCAAAACTTCTCATGCGGCAATTATGGCGCGGGCAATGGGAATTCCTTTAGTCATCGGTTGGGAAGATATGTTTGAAACCCCTGTGCAAACTGGAGATTTGATCGTTTTGGACGGCGAGGACGGGACATTGTATGTGAATCCGGATCCCGAAATCGTTGAAGTTTATCAAATCAAGCGCATGGAATGGTTAAAGCAGAAAGACGCGCTGCAAAGCATCGCGCATAATCCGGCTGTAACGAAAGATCATTTTAAAGTAGAGTTGAAAGTCAATATTACTTCCGAGAAGGAGTTGGAACAGGCTTACGAGTACGGGGCGGAGGGCATCGGATTGTTCCGCACGGAGTATCTGTACATGGATCGCAGCGATCTGCCCAGCGAGTCAGAACAAGCGCAAGTTTATCTTAGCTTGGCTGAGAAATCGCTCGGCAAGCCCGTGATCATCCGCACGCTGGATATCGGAGCAGACAAAAAGGTCGATTATCTTTCTTTTCATGAGGAGGATAATCCGGCGCTGGGATACAGGGCAGTGCGCATTTCACTGGACAGGAAAGAATTGTTTAAAATACAGCTTCGCGCCATTCTTAGAGCGAGCATTCATCGCAATATCAAAATTATGTATCCGATGATTACAAGTTTAGAAGAACTGAGAGCGGCGAATGAAGTGCTGGAAAGCGCAAAGAGAGAGCTTGCAGAAGAAGGAGCGGCTTTTGACGAGAATATTCCGGTCGGCATCATGATTGAAGTGCCCGCAGCCGCAGCCATCGCGGATATTTTAGCTAAAGAAGTAGATTTCTTCAGCATCGGCACCAATGATTTAATCCAGTACACGCTGGCGGTAGACCGCATGAATGAACATATTGCACATTTGTATGACCCGTTCCATCCGGCGGTTTTGCGCATGCTGCGCTATGTGATTGAAGCGGCTGACAAAGAAGGCATCGGAGTCGGCGTGTGCGGGGAGATGGCCGGCGATGTGCGCGCGCTTCCGATTTGGATCGGATTAGGCGTACATAAACTAAGCATGTCGGTGCAATCGCTGTTGCCAATTAAAAGCCGGATTATGGAAATGGAAGAAAAGAAATGCAGAGATTGCCTGGAGCAAATGATGCAATGCACGACCAGCGGCGAAATACTCGAGCTGTTGAATCAATATTATCCATTCAATGAAAGCTGACCAACGAAATGGAAACAAATCTCGATCGAAGAAAGGATGCTGGGGTTGAGCTCTAACAAGGCAAGTCCGCTGCAGCTTTTTTTTCGATGGCTCCCTGCGGTCATTTGGATGGGCGTGATCTTTTATTTGTCGCATCAGCCCGGAGATCGTCTGTCGAGCGTGATCCCGTGGTTCCAGGCGATTTTTCCTTGGATGAACGATTTCAATTGGGGGCATGTTGCAGCTTACTTTGTATTGGCGTTATGCGTTTATACCGGTTTGGGCCAATCATGGAGCGGTTTGCGAGGAAAGCTGCTTACAGTTTTATGGTGCGCCGCGTATGGATTGACGGATGAATTTCATCAAATGTTTGTTCCTGGACGAACTCCTGAACTTCGCGATATTTGGAATGATGCTCTCGGCGCAACAGCGGCGATGGCGCTTATTTCCATCCCATGGATGCGCAGGCTGCATATTAAGCTTCTCCGCATTCTATCCATAAAATACTAGGCTTAAATTTGCAGGATTTTTTCATGACTGGTCGAAAGTGTTGTATAGTAAATATGTTGTCCGGCGTGGAAGAGGAGGAGTTTGGTTTGTCACAATATTGCAGATGCGGAGCGTTGATGCATTTAATGTTAAGGCCGATTATTTATGCAGGGAAAGTGGAAATCGATCATGTGCCTGTCTACAGCTGCAAACAGTGCAATGCCAGTCAGCTGCTGCCGGAAGTTAAGCAAGAGTTGACGACGATGATTGATCAGCTTGGGGACAAGCCGGATCGGCAATATTTAAAATTTTCCGAAATGAATGAAATCGCGTATTTAATTTATCAAGCTTCAAGCCAAAGAAATAAAAGCGTGCAGTTGCAACAAATTATCTATGATCGGATGGACGATTTGCTGGATCTGATGAACTTGGCTAAATCCATCGGAGATGAAGCGTGGAAAGAGGAATTAAGCCGAAGATTAATGCAAATTACAAGTCCGGAGATGCAAAAACAAATAAAAAGCGAGTTAGATTGCGAAAAGTTCTAATTAATCGTATAATTAGATAAAATATACATTTTCAAAATAATAGTAAAACTGGAGAGAAGTAATGTGACGGTAACAATATACGATGTAGCTCGCGAAGCTGGAGTTTCTATGGCAACTGTTTCACGTGTAGTCAACAATAACCCGAATGTGAAACCTCAAACGAGAAAGAAAGTATTTGAGGCGATTGAAAAACTGGGATACAGGCCGAATGCTGTTGCCAGAGGATTGGCCAGCAAGAGGACGACGACGGTTGGGGTCGTCATTCCCGATATTTCAAACGCTATTTTTGCTGAAGTGGCGCGCGGCATCGAAGACATCGCTGCCATGTACCACTACAATATTATTTTGAGCAATGCTGACAAGAAGAAAGAACGAGAAATTCGAGTCGTTAATACGCTTTTAGAAAAGCAAGTTGACGGCTTATTGTTCATGGGCGGATCGATTACGCAAGAGCACATTAATGCGTTTAACACGGCAAATGTGCCCATCGTTCTTTGTGCTACTTCTGATGAAAGCAAATCCATTCCGTCAGTGGACATTGATCATGAAAAAGCGGCTTACGATGCGGTTAAATATTTGCTTGACCAAGGTCATCGCAAAATTGCCATGATCAGCGGCACCTTGGAAGATTTAACGATTGGATATGCTCGTTTCCAAGGGTACAAGCGTGCATTGGAAGAAGCGGGAATTGCGGTTCAAGAAGAATATGTCAGAATCGGCAATTACAGGTATGAATCTGGCATGGAGACGGCCCAATATTTTCTGGAGCTGGATGA
The DNA here is from genome assembly GCA_937983035.1 of uncultured Paenibacillaceae bacterium. GTDB lineage: Bacteria > Bacillota > Bacilli > Paenibacillales > CALAME01 > CALKAN01. Next base: position 13,387 of record CALKAN010000159.1, read on the forward strand.
AAAACCGACCGCGATCTTTGCTGCCACAGATGAGATGGCTATCGGAGCGATCCATCAGATTCAAGATTACGGGTTGAGCGTGCCGGATGATATTTCTGTCATCAGCATAGACAATATTCGCATGGCATCGATGGTGAGACCGCAGCTGACGACTGTCGCGCAGCCGATGTATGACATCGGAGCGGTTTCCATGAGATTGCTGACCAAACTGATGAAGAAAGAGCCCGTGGACAGTCATCAAGTCATTTTGCCGCATGAATTGATAGAGCGCAATTCTGTGGGACAAGCATGATTCGCATGAAGACAAGCTGTTCTGTGATCGGATTGATCGGTGCTTTGGATGAAGAGATCGAACAGCTCGTTTCTCGTCTTCAAAATCATCAGACAGAGAAGCGGGCCGGGACGGTTTTTCATATCGGCAGCCTCGAGTCTTTTCAGGTCGTCTTGTGCAAATCCGGCGTCGGCAAAGTGAATGCTGCGATATGCACGCAGCTGCTTATCGATCATTATGATGCAGATGCCATATGGTTTACCGGTGTCGCGGGTGCGCTGGATCCTCGTTTAACGATCGGTGATATCGTTATTTCGACGGAATGCATGCAGCATGACGTGGATGCCAGTGCACTCGGATTTCCGCGCGGAGTCATTCCATACGAATCGCATTCTTTGTTTGCCGCTGATCAAACGTTGATTGAAGCTGCAGTGAAGGCTGGAAAGTCTTTGGAAACGAACGTGTACAAAGGCAGAATTTTATCTGGAGACCAATTCATCGCAGATGAAGAGGTCGTTCGTTCTTTGCATGAACAATTTAACGGCATGTGCACGGAAATGGAAGGCGCTGCCGTGGCTCAAGTGTGCCATAAAAATGAGATTCCGTTCGTCATTATTCGATCGATATCGGATCGTGCTGACGGTTCGGCTGACGTGAATTTCACGGAATTTGTCCGATTGGCTGCAGCTCAATCTTGCGCCATGATCTTGTCTATGATGGAAGTGCTTAAACAGTCTTGAAAAATGAAGACAATCACAGATGATGAAAGCTCAATATAAGCAAAAAAAACGGTCCAATTGGACCGTTTTTTTATTCATCTCCATCTTCTAATCTAACAGGTGCTGATCTGGGTGAATGCCCGTGTTCATTCACGGCGGCCACGCTGAACCATCCTGTCGTTTGGAGGTGCGTGCGCCTGAACTCTGTTGACCGGGTTTCTCCTATTTTTTCGTATGTTCCATCTTTTTCCCGACTGTAATAGATTTCATAGTACTGTACATTCTCATGAGCAGGGTTTGCATTCCATGTTAACTTTACAGAAATGTAGCCGCTGGACTCAATGCTCAACCCAGCAGGTGCTGACGGAATGGCGGCAGCTTGAGAATCCGAATCATTCGATGCATTGGATTCATCCTCTTCGCTTGGTTCATCGGCTGCATTGCTTTCATCGCGATCTTCCGCTTCTGATTCATCTTGATCACGGAAGAAAGGCAAACGCAATTCTCCATTCGTTGTGATTATTTCACTTGGCGCTGATTCATTTCCGACAATGTCAACCGCTGTGATGTAATAAGCATAATCGTAGCTCGCATTCACATAATCTAAAATTTCGAGCGGATCGCCGGTCAGCACATTTTGTGACGGACTCGTTCGGAACGGCCCTCCGTTTATCGAACGGTAAAAGCGATAGCCGACGACATCTTCATTCGGACTTGGATCGAATGTAATTTTGTTCTGGCTTCCTGCCTGTTCCACTTTTAAGTTTGAAGGCGGATCAGGAATTTTGCCGTCATCTTCGCGCGGATCCATCTCCTCAGGCGCCGTTTGATCCCAATCTGTTGGATAATAATCTTTTAACGTTGCCGGACGGTTATTGACTCTCGGGTGGTGCTCCGGAGACACTTCATCTAAAAATTGCTCCAGCTTTTCATACAATTCTTTTACCGGCTCCGGCCGCTTAATGAATATTTTTTCAACAACCATGTCATCGGGCGTTTGCGGGTGAGCGATATAATAAAAGCCGTTATAGCGCACCGCTCTTGCTTCCACCAAGCTGTCATCTTCTTCTTTCGGCAAATATTTTTTGTTGAACCAATCTCTGTTCAATTTATTCATTTCCCTCGTCAGCGACGACGGCAATTTGCCCGATGTGCTCGATACGGTTTCTTGTATGACTCCTTCAGGCGGCTCGAACTTTTTCGTTTCAAACCATTCCGGTCTCAATTCAATCATCGAGTCCATGATCATCGACCATATTCTTAACGGCCGCTGCGTGCCTTGGCCTCTGATCAGCGTGCTCGGCATGTCATATCCGATCCAAACGCCTACCGTAATGTCGGGGGAGTATCCCATGAACCAAGCATCGCGGTCGTACTGGGTCGTTCCGGTCTTTCCAGCCACTTCGATTTCGCCGAAATGTTCAAAGCTTGACATGATTGTCGTTCCCGTGCCGGACGTGATGACCGTTTTAAGCATGTCTGTCATCAAAAATGCCGTTTCTTCCGAAAATACTTGCTTCGGCCGCGGATTGCGCTCGTAGACGATGTTGCCGTTCGAATCTTCAATTCTGCTGATTAAGTAAGCATCGATGAATTGACCTTTGTTGCCGATGGCTGCATAGGCATTCGTCAGCTCTTCCACGGTTGTTCCGAATTCTAATCCGCCGATTACCCCGGTGCGGGCGTGTTCGTCGCGCTCAGTAATCGTTGTGATCCCCAAGCTTCGAACGAATTCCCATGCTTGCTCGATGCCGATGACTTCATTAAAGAGTTTCACCGCAGGGATGTTGTAAGACTGATTCAATGCGGTTCTGGCTGTGACCATCCCATGAAATTTCATATCCCAGTTGTTCGGAATGTGATAGCCTTTGCTGCCGTCTTCCAGCAAAATCGGAATGTCATCAATGATGCTGGCAGGCTGAATTGATCCGGACTCCAGCGCAGGGAGAAAGGCAGCGATCGGTTTCATCGTCGAGCCGGGCTGTCTTTTCATCTGCGTGGCGTGATTTAATTGCTCGATATAATAATCTCTTCCTTCGATCATTCCCAAAATTTCGCCCGTGCTGTTTCGAATGACAATGGCTCCGACTTGTTCGATTCCTTTTTCTTCGTGATCAGGCGTAAAGTTTTCTGGATTGCGAGCAATTTCTTGCAGACGGTCGTACACCTCTTTGTCAATGGTCGTGTAAATGTGGTAACCTCCGCGCAGCAGTTCTTTGTGCGCTTCGTTTAAATCTGCTGCAAATTTTGCATCGTCCAGATCTTCATCGCGAAGCTTGGCATTTTTCTCAAGATATAAAAGCTTCGCAGCGCGGCGCTCGACTTCCAGCATGAGAAACGGATAAGTATTGTAAGCGCGCTGTTTAGGCTCGGCCAACGAAGATTTAATGTCAAAGGCGAGCGCTTCTTCGTATTGTTCTTGCGTGATGACTTCTTCGATCAACATCCGTCTAAGCACCAGTTTTTGGCGATCCATCGCCAAGTTAAATCCGCGTTCATTAAATTCGCCGCGCGAAGTATAAGCGGAATAGTTGTTCGGATCTTGCGGCAATCCTGCTAAGTAAGCGGCTTGCGCAATATTAAGTTCGTCTAAATCTTCAATGTCAAATATTCCTTTTGCGGCAGCTTGAATACCATATACATAATTGCCGTTTGAACTGTTGCCGAAAGGAATTTTGTTTAAGTATGCCAATAAAATCTGATCTTTCGTCATAAAGCGTTCAATGCGCATCGCCAAAAAGATTTCTTTGGCTTTTCTGCTTAACGACTGATCGAAACTGAGAAACACGCGCCGCGCGACTTGCTGAGTGATCGTGCTTCCGCCTGTTTGCACATCTTCTTTCAGCAAATACTGTTTGGCAGCACGAAGGACGCCTCGGATGTCAAATCCGATATGCTCATAAAAGTCTTTATCTTCAATCGCTAGAAAGGCGTCTTTAATATGCTGCGGTATGTCTTCCAGTTTGATTAATTGCCGGTCTTCTTCGGACCGAAGTTGGCCGATTAACGTCTCATCATTAAAATAAACAAATCCTGTCTGAGCGTTTTCTTGCATTTTCGTCAAAATTTCTTCTTTCGGTCTTACAGGGTCATCTTTCACGAGCGCGGCTACGTAACCGGTAACCATGCCGCCCGCAAGAATGACAAATAAGAAGGAGAGGAGCAGTCCCCATTTTAACGTAAACCATAAGCCTTTCGCAGCATTGAGGGCGATGTGCGCCGTTCTGCTCCGTTTTTGCACTCTTTTCGACATCTGTAGACATCCTCCTTTGAACAGAACCATTATAGCATAAAGAGCTGGAAATGAGTAGAAACTATGATTGACTTTATGTTCCCTCATATGATATAAAATATTTATTAAAGGATCATATGAAAGGCGTTGAAGGATTCAAGTAGATGAAGGGACTGCGCTTTGGATCAGAGAATCGGTGGCTGGTGAGAACCGGTGCGCCCCCTGCATCGAATTACAAATCCGGAGCCGGGAACAGCAATTGAACAAGCAGCGTTCCCCGGGCAAACCCCGTTATCCTAAAGAGTGAAAGCGATTCGTCAATCGGCATCCGCACGCATGGTGCAGATGTCAAAAGTTGTCTGTTTATAGAACATTCGAACGAATGGCTTTAAATAGGGTGGTACCGCGAGAAATCTCGTCCCTTGGCTGGATGGGGTTTTTTTTATTGTCCGTCTGCCGGGATCGGATTCAAAGATGAAACTTCGCTGATGATCTTTAGGCACGAAAGCGTGTTTGCTCGGTGAGCGAAAATGAGGTGCAAGACGAAAATGAAGGAGGACAAAACAGAAATGAGCGAACAGTTGAAAGCTTCTCCTGAGCAGCTTAAGCAGCTTGAGCAGCAATGGGAGGTCATCCGCCGAGGCGCGGTTGAAATTGTGCCGGAAGAGGAATTGAAGCAAAAGCTGTTGAAATCGATCGTGACGAACGTGCCGCTGAAGGTCAAGCTGGGGCTGGACCCGAGCGCGCCGGATATACACATCGGTCACACGGTCGTTTTGCACAAATTAAGACAGTTTCAGCAGTTCGGCCATGAAGTGCATTTGATAATCGGTGACTTTACGGGCAGGATCGGGGATCCAACCGGAAAATCAGAAACACGCAAACAGCTCAGCGAAGAAGATGTGCGCAGAAATGCGGAAACATACCAAGAGCAAATTTTTAAAATTTTAGATCCTGAGAAAACAATCGTGCATTTCAATTCTGAATGGCTGTCCAAATTGAACTTCGCTGAAGTAATCGAATTGGCTGCGAAAGTAACTGTGGCGCGGATGTTGGAAAGGGACGATTTTACAAAACGGTACGAAAGCGGTCAGCCGATCAGCATCCATGAATTTTTTTATCCCCTCATGCAAGGTTACGATTCCGTCGCCTTAAACTGTGATGTAGAATTGGGCGGAACGGACCAAAAGTTTAATCTGCTGATGGGACGCACGCTGCAGAGGGAATACGGACAAGAAGGGCAAGTTATGCTGACAACGCCGCTGATCGAAGGATTGGACGGCGTTCAGAAAATGAGCAAAAGCCTCGGCAATTATATTGGCATCGATGAACCAGCCAATGAAATTTTTGGCAAGACGATGTCAGTTCCCGATGAACTGATGCTTAAATATTATGAGCTGGCAACGGATTTGAGCAACGAACAATTGCAGGAGCTGAAGCAGCAATTGGAAGAAGGCACGCTGCATCCAAGAGATGCCAAAGTTCGTCTAGCTCATACGTTCGTGCGCATGTATCACGGTGTTCAAGCAGCGGATCAAGCGAAAGAACGGTTTGAAACTGTGTTTCAGAAAGGGGCGCTTCCAAGCGATATTCCAGAAGTGGAGATCGATGCAGGCGGGGCAGATGCGGTAAGGCTGATAGAACTGCTGGTCATGACAAAATTGGCAAGTTCCAACAGCGAGGCCAGAAGAAGCATCCAGCAAGGAGCTGTCAAAATTAATCAGGAGAAAGTGACAGACATTCAGCTTGAGCTGACTTTGCAAGATGGGGACATCGTTCAAGTCGGCAAGCGCAAATTTGCTAAGATTAAGTTGAAATAACATTGGACTTAAAACATAAAAAAAGGTTTTCGCTGCCCGCATGGACGCGAAAACCTTTTTCTTTCGTCAGATTAACGGCTGTAGAACTCAACGATTTGCGTTTC
>CALKAN010000160.1 GCA_937983035.1 uncultured Paenibacillaceae bacterium
CTGGAGCAGCTGTCGGATGTGTATGATATGATGAAGGGGGACAACCGGTTAAAGTTGTCTTTCGAGCGTTATATTTTGATTGAGTTTCTAGAACAAATATTGCAGGCGGCGAATGCGCGTCTCTTGCGGTTGTCGGGCGGCCAGTTTCAGCTCCAGCGCAGCGAAAGAATCGAAAGGCATAATCGCCAGAGCGGATTAGGGCTTGATGTGTATGATGCTTACACGGGGATGACCCGGGATGTGAAAACTTTGTCCGGCGGGGAGAAATTTAACACTTCTTTGGCACTGGCGCTCGGAATGGCGGATGTGATTCAAGCGCATCAAGGCGGCGTTTCGATCGAAATGATGTTCATTGACGAAGGCTTTGGCACTTTAGATGAAGAGGCATTGCAAAAAGCAGTGGCAACGTTGATCGATTTGCAGCAAACAGGCAGAATGATCGGAGTGATCTCTCACGTGCAAGAACTGAAAAACGCGCTGCCCGCTGCGCTTGAGGTCGTCAAGACGAAGGACGGACACAGCCGCGCTTTCTTTACAATCAAGTAATGGTTTTGTTCATTCGATTGATGCAAAAAGAAGCATTGCGATAAAATGAGCTTCTCTAAAATCAGGGAAGCTCATTTTCATTTTCCAACTTGCGCCGGACTGAAGCATGCATTTATGGGCGGATCGTGACCCGAGTGCCGATGGATACTCTTCCTGCCAGATCAATGACGTCTTGATTGTACATGCGTATGCATCCGTGAGACACCATGCTGCCGATGGAAGCAGGATTGTTTGTGCCGTGGATGCCGTAGGAAGGCTTGGACAAGCCCATCCAATAAGCGCCGAATGGTCCGCCTGGGTTCGGTGCTTTATTAATGATGGTGTACTCTCCTGTCGGCGTTTGGGTTAATGCGGCGCCGATGGCAACCGGGTACGTGCGGATGACGATGTTGTTTTCAAGCAAATGCAGCCGGCGATCGGACAAATCAACAATGATTCGCTTTTCGGGCATCTGGAAACGTTCCTTTCATCGTTTAATCTTCGCTCTGAGATATTTTATGTTGGGGCAGGAACTGCGGTGAACATCGTTTTTTGCATGCGATGTGCATGACAGAAATGCGAACGTTTGCTTGCAACGGAAACGTATGATCGGTATAATAGGGATGGAGAATGGATGTTCTGAGGTGATTGAAATGGCTGTCATATACAGCATGGCTGCGGCGGCAGCAGTCCGCAATGAAATGGTTTGCGAATCGAGCGGTCACGATCCGTCCAAACTTGTTTCCCGTGCCTTGGATGCACTGATGCCCGCATTGGATCGCTGCTTGCAGGAAGCTTATCATGAGGGCAGAATGGAAGGGTTGGAAGACGGGATGGAGAAAGGAGTTCGCCTGGGCAAGCTGGAGGTCGCCCGCAGGCTGATCCGCATGGGGATGAGCGCAGACGTGGCCGCTGAATTAACCGGCATGCGCGAGGAAGATTTGCATCATTAATGTCTTTCAGAGGATTTATTCGTCCGATTCGTCCGGTGCCGGTTTGATCATTGCCGATCATCCTTTGCATCGTGCAGCTGCCCCGCGAGTGCTGGTCTGAAGGCTTGCCCATGGCCGGGGCTGCTGCTCTGAGCGCTTGTTTGGGTCATTCATTTATAAGATTCTTTCAGCAGTTGTCACGGTGATTCATTGACGATGCCGGTCAGCGCTGCTCCAGCTGGTGCCATGCCTGAGCGTTCAGACGAACAAGAAATCGACGCATGCTGGATCAGTTACATGCCGTCGCCTCAGCTGCTGCGTCAGGCCGCTGGATCGAGTCATTGTGTCAGGCACGCATGGCGTGTCAGCCGGGATGGTGCATTGTTCAGTCGAAAATGTTTACAGGTTTGATCAGTTCTTTTGAATCGTTTTTTACATTTCCAACAGCAGGAGAGACAGGATAAGCTTCCATGTTTTCAGCTGGAAACGGCTTGAGCAGAGACATCAGCTGCTCTGCGTTTTGATTGTTGCGATTCAGCCAGGTTTCTTCGTCTTCTTCATGCAATATGACCGGCATCCGGTCGTGAATGTCCGCTACTAGACGATTCGGTTCCGTCGTGATGATCGTGCAAGTGCTGATTTTTTCACCGTTTGGAGAGATCCACGTATCGTACAGCGCGGCAAGGGAGAAGATGCTTTGATCTTTAAGCACGATGCGCATCGGCTGTTTCCCTTCCGCTGTTTTTTTCCATTCATAGAACCCGTCCGCAGGAATAATGCAGCGTTTTCGATAGATTAAGTTTTTAAATGAAGGCTTGCTCAGCAAAGTTTCTGCACGGGCATTAATCATTTTTCCGGCGAATTTATCATCTTTCGCCCACGACGGAACTAATCCCCATCGCAGTTCCCCGAGCCGATTCTTTTCACCGTCATGCACGACGGCCATCACTTGCTGCATCGGCGCCACGTTATATCTGGGCGCATGATAACCGGCCGCCGGCATATCTGTCAAGTACCTCAGCATCAGTTCTTCTATTGTTACCGTCAGCGTATATCTTCCGCACATTGCACATTCCTCCTGCTCGATCGTTTATTCCTCATTTTATCACAAAATGCCATCGTCATTTTTGTTGTTTCTGCTTCTTCCCGCAGCCATTTTTTGCTTATTTCCGGTTCTTCTTTCCGGCTGCGTGCGCTGGAAAAAAATAAGACTTGCATAGAATGCGTGTTCCGGGTATATAATATAAGAACAGGTGTTTTTAAGAACATAAGTTTGCATAACTGATGTTCAAAAAGGTGATGAGATCATGCTGATTCGATTAGAAAATTATGTTGGTCAGACGTTGGACATCATTTATTTGGACCAGGCGGCGCGCATTACTCGCCGCAGAGTGAAGCTGTGGGCTGTCGATCCCGGCACGGTGCATGCTTATTGCTTTTACCGCCGGGCCCCCCGCCGCTTTAAACGAGCGAACATTTTGTCAGCGATGGCGGCAAAGCGCGAGAGGATGTGGGCCTAGTGAAGGCTCCGCTGCTTGAACAGCATGAAATAAAGCTGGTGAAAGATTTCGTTTTGCTGCCCGTGCTTCTCGACGTGCTGCAGCGGGACTTGCAGGCGATTCAGACGGTTCGCATTCGTTTGGCGCCCTTGTTCGCGCGAATGCTGCGGGAAACGCAGCCGCTCGTGTTTCGAGAGCTCGCGGCGGTGAAGCAGGAACTGAGAGTGCGGGGCATTCGGGTATATGAACAGCGCCGAACTCCGCAGCGTTTGGAAGTGAAGTATAAGTGCAGAGGATATGATCACCGTCTCCATCTGTTGTGGGGAATCGTGCGCGCAGAATTGTTGGAGAAGATGGAATATTATTTGAGCAGGAATGATAAGGATGGGAAGGGGTCTTGATGGAGGCAAGAAGAGGCGAATGCCGCCTGAAACGGCGGGAAAGAGTTGTGATGCTGGCGGATGCCCAATCCTTCTATGCTTCAATTGAGAAGGCAAGTCATCCGGAATATAAAGATAAGCCGCTGGTCGTATCCGGGGATCCAAAGCGGCGCACAGGCATTATACTGGCCGCATGTCCGATTGCGAAGCGTTTCGGCGTGAAGACGGCAGAGACGCTGCGCGAAGCTTTGAACAAATGCCCGGACTTGGTCGTGATCCAGCCGCGGATGCAGCATTATATTCAAGTGTCTTTGCAAATTACGGAAATATTGGAGAGTTTTTCGGATTTGGTAGAACCGTACAGCATTGACGAGCAGTTTATCGATGTGACCGGAAGCCAGCGCATCTTCGGCTCTCCTGAGCGGATGGCCAAGGCCATGCAAGATAAAGTGCGAAGCGAAACCGGCGTGTTCATTCGCATTGGCATCAGCTATTGCAAGGTGATGGCCAAGATGGCTTGCGACTTGTGGGCGAAGAAGAATGCGGACGGCATTTTTCGGTTGAGCAAGCAAGATTTGCCTGATACGCTGTGGCAGCAGCCGATTGAGAAGATGTTTATGGTCGGTTCCCGCATGACCCAGCATTTTCGAAGCATGGGCATTGCAACGATTGGTCAGTTGGCCGCTTTGCCGCTGCCTCAGTTGAAGCTGATGATGAGACGGAAATTTCGCAGAAACTGCGATATCGATGCGGAAGTTTACTGGCGCATTGCCAACGGGATCGATGATTCGCCGGTCAGTCCGCAGACGCACGAAGGACAGAAGGCGATCGGGCACCAAATGACCTTGCCGCGGGACTATTACGCATTGGAGGAGATCAAGGTCGTTCTGTTGGAACTGTCTGAATTAGTTTGTCAGCGATCGC
>CALKAN010000161.1 GCA_937983035.1 uncultured Paenibacillaceae bacterium
CGATTAATTGATCGGAAAAATTTAGCCAGGACGAGCTCGCAGCCGGGCAAAACCCAAATGTTGAACTACTATCGCATTGACGACAAGTTTTATTTTGTTGACCTGCCCGGTTACGGTTTTGCCAAAGTGTCAAAGAAAATGCGGCAGCAATGGGGTCAAATGATCGAGCAATATTTGCTTCACAGAGAAGAGCTGAAACTGGTTGCTTTGCTCGTCGATTTAAGGCATGCGCCTACCGCAGACGATCAAATGATGGCGGAGTGGCTCAAGCATTATGAAATTCCATTTATCGTTGTAGCGACGAAAGCAGACAAAATTTCAAAATCGAAGCGGATAAAACATTTGAAGGAGGCCGCAAGCGCGTTGCAGCTCGGCGATGAACATGTGCTGATTCCTTTTTCTTCTGTTGACGGCCAAGGAAAGGAAGAAGCATGGCAAGCGATTGAGAAATTTATTTAATCCCGACCCTTGCGCAATCAGGGAGCTTTAGGTCATGCCAAAAGAAATTAAAAAAAGTATTTGCTGCGGCCGTGCCGTTCATAATATAATGAAAACAGGACGTTTAGGCGCTGCGAACAGGGCAGTGCCGTCAAAGAAATCATGTTTGCTGAAAAACATGAAATTTATTGAATTGAGGGGTATTTATGGCAAGGCGGCTTGCGACAGAATATGTCAATATCTGCTTGAAATTGCCGAAAGAACATTCAAGTTTAGAACATTTGCTTAAGCAGCAAAGCGATGTCGTTTCATGCGTCAAAATTTTGTCTAATGGGAATCAAGAAGTAATTATGAATGACCTGTCCAGCGGAGAATCGTTTGTACTGGAGCTGGAACAGGAAGACAAAGGCAGATGGATCTGCCGATCTCGATGCTGGCTGGACAATCCGAAATTGGCGGAAACCGTGCGCAAGCTGATTCGCAAGTTTGACGGAGATGCCGTATCAAGAAGGATTTATAACAATTTTACGATGGTCTATTATTACGCTGAAGGCAAAGTAGAGAAAATTATGGAAATCTCAGACCAACACTTAAAAATCATTTACGAAAACAGAAGAAAGCAGCTGCAGCAATTATTCGCCAGACAAGATGTCGAAAAGCAAATTGAGCTCGTTTACCGCACGATTGACATGCTGCTTGACCGAAGGCTGCGCACGAAAAAAGCCGAGGATCGGCGGGACATTGACAAGCGCTTGAAACAAGCGGTGGATCAGCTTTTTTACTTGGAAGCATGACAGCCATGTTTTATTCATAAAGATGACGAAAAAAAGTATTGCTTTTTAACTGAATAGATGTTATTTTTATTGTCGTTGACTAATGAATGAAAAATCAAAATAGGAACCAGGATTCACTCAGGAAATGAAATGAACAATCTTTTCCCTCGAGAAGTGAATGACGTAGGTCCTAGCGGATGAAATCCAAATTTTATTCCTAGGAAGGGGGAAACGAAAGATGGAATACTCCACTTTCGGAAGACACGTTGCGTTAGATGTTTGGGGTGTGGATGAAAGGCTGCTCAACGATGCAGAAGAATTGCAAAATCATTTGATCGAGGCGGCAGAATCTTGCGGTGCAACAGTTTTATCAGTACAAAAGAAACAGTTTGAGCCCCAGGGCGCAACGGTTTTAGTTCTGCTCTCGGAAAGTCATATTTCGATTCATACTTATCCTGAGAAACGTTTTGCGGCAATTGATTGTTATACTTGCGGTGAAACTGTTGATCCAGACCTGGCTGTCAATTATCTCGTTTCCGTACTGAAACCGAAGAAAGCACACGCAAAGAAATTGATCCGCGGCATGGGTGAAATCGACGTGGTCGATCCCGTATTGACCAGCGCGGAGTATGCTGAATAAGATCACTAACCATGGGCTTCCCATGGTTTTTTTAATTTGATCGGATAAAAAGTTTCACTCGAGGGACGTAAAAAGATGAAAAGCTTCATCTGAGACTTGTCGTGACAGTGTCCTGTTTCAAACAGCCGCTGAAAAGCGAAAAAAGATTATAAATGGTTAAGTTTGGTCAATAATATATAAAGTTAGCGATTGTATAATTGTTATAATTTATTCAAATGTTTTCGACAAAAGCAACTTTGCGAGTGTGCTATAATAAGCCCATGATGTGCAAGGACATGCGGGGATCGAAACAAACAGACCATAAGGCAGGTGAAAGGCTATGCATATTTTAGTTGCGGGATTGAACCATCGCACGGCACCGGTTGAACTGAGGGAACAATTTTCGATTACGAATGAAGCATTGCAAGAGGCTTTGCTTGCGCTTAAACAAGTAAAAAGCGTTGAGGAATGCGTCATCGTATCCACTTGCAATCGCTTGGAAATATACGCTGTAGTTGACCGGCTTCACCTATGTGGTCATTATATTAAAGATTTTCTTGAAAGTTGGTTCGGGAGCAAGCGGAGTGACTTTGTTCCTTTTTTATATATGCATGAGGACGACAAAGCGGCGGAGCATTTGTTTCGTGTCGCATGCGGACTCGATTCGATGATTATCGGCGAGACGCAAATTTTGGGTCAAGTGCGCCATGCATTTTTGACGGCGCAGCAGCTGAAGACAACAGGAACGATGTTTAATATGTTGTTTAGGCAAGCGATCACGTTGGCGAAGCGGGCCCATGCTGAAACGACGATTAATGAAAATGCCGTATCGATCAGCTATGCGGCGGTAGAATTGTGCAAGCGGGCATTTAACGAATTGCAATATAAAACAGCGCTCATAGTTGGAGCGGGCAAAACGGGAGAACTGACGCTGAAGCACTTGTCATCCAGCGGCGTTCAGCGCGTCATTGTAGCGAACCGCACTGTGGAGAGAGCGAGGGAGTTATCTTCGCTGTGCGGGGGAGAATATTGCTCCATCGATGAAGCTCGCTCCATGCTGGCAAAGGCAGATATCGTGATCAGTTCGACGAGCGCTCCCGGCATCGTGCTTACAAAGGAAATGGTCGAAGCAGCCATGCAGCAAAGAGAGAAGCGCAGTCCGCTGCTGATGATCGACATTGCCGTTCCCAGAGATTTGGATCCGCGCATTGAACAAGTTGCTGATGTGCTTCTTTTCGATATTGATGATTTGGAAGGCATGATTGAAGGCAACATGGAACAGCGCCGGGAAGCCGCACTGCAAATTGAACGGATGATTGCAGAAGAATTGCAGCAATTCGCCAAATGGCAAAAGACGCAGGCCGTCGGGCCGGTCATACGCGCTCTGCAAGAGAAGTCGAATGCGATTCATGAAGAAGTGATGGTCTCCTTGTTTAATAAGCTGCCTGATTTAAGCGAGAGAGAACAGAAACTGATTCGAAAACTTTCCAAGAGCATCGTGAATCAGATGCTGCATGATCCGATTGAGAATTTGAAACAACTTTCCGCAACAGACGACAGCGAGACCGCGCTGAAGATGTTCGCGCAGTTGTTTAATTTGGAGATTCAGATTCAGCCGGAAGCTGCTTCAAACAAAGTGGAAGCATTGTTTGGCAGCAGCCGGAAGAAGAAACTGCAGCAAGAAACGATGTCATCCGCCGTCATGCAGCCAAGGGGAATGACAGCACGCTCATAATGGATTGCATCAGCGCCCTGAGCCTTCTGTTTTATCGGAAATGCGGCATGCATCTGGCATGGCTCGCCTGATAAAACAGTGCGGAACGGGGTTTCTTGCTATATAAGAGACTTTATTCAATTTATTAGCGTTGGAGGATCGTCTATGCGAACGATTGTAGTTGGGTCCAGACGCAGCGAACTTGCGCTGACTCAAACGAGGCATGTCATTGAAAAGTTGAAACGAGCGAGTGAGAAGACGGGCCGAACATATGAATTTAAAATCAAGGAAATTGTGACAAAAGGGGACCGGATTCTCGATGTGATGCTGTCAAAAGTCGGCGGCAAAGGTCTGTTTGTCAAAGAGATTGAACATGCGCTGCTTCAAGGCGAGATTGATCTGGCGGTGCACAGCATGAAGGACATGCCGGCGCAGCTTCCGCCGGGGCTTGTCATCGGAGCGGTGACGGAAAGGGAAGATGCAAGAGATTGTTTGATCAGCAATCACGGCGGAGGTCTTGATGCATTGCCCGAAGGAGCGGTGGTCGGGACAAGCAGTTTGCGCCGATCTTGCCAACTTCGACGATACCGTCCTGATTTGCAAGTGAAATTCGTGCGCGGAAATATCCAAACAAGATTGAAGAAGCTGCAGACAGAAGGATTCGATGCGATTATTTTGGCTGCAGCAGGACTGAATCGAATGGGATGGCAGCATAAGATCAGCGAAATCTTGGATCCTTCGATCTGTTTGCCCGCAATCGGACAAGGCGCGCTTGGGATCGAGTGCCGCAGCGATGACGAGGAAATTGTTGCGTTGTTGTCGCATATTAATCATGCAGAGACTGAAGCAGCCATGTTGTCTGAGCGAACTTTTCTTGCTCGGATGGATGGCAGCTGCCAAGTGCCGATCGGCGGTTATGCGGTTTACGTCAACGGGAAAGACGGCGCCGATCATAGAACGCTGCAGCTGACAGCCTTGGTCGGTTCTCCGGATGGCAGCACAGTGTTGAAAGAAACATTGACCGGAACGGACCCTGCGCAATTAGGCGAACAGATGGCAGAGCGATTATTGAATCAAGGGGCGAAAGAAATTCTTGAGCAAGCGGGGAGAGATCAGTCTTGACGGACGGAGCGGATTCCAAGCACAAGCCGCTGCTCGGACAGCGCATCTTAATTACGCGTCCGAAAAAACAAGCGGCTGCTTTTGCAGCACAAGTTGAACAATTAGGCGGCGTGCCGGTCGCATTTCCTGTCATTGAAATCGTCCCGGCAACAAGCAGGGAACAGCAAAAGAAGATTGAAGCAGCTTTAGCTGAACTTCCGGCTTGCGATTGGCTCGTCTTAACGAGCCCGAACGGCGCTGAACACATGATTCGGCTGCTCAACGATCATCATGTCGACTTCAGCATTTTTGACGACGTGAACATCGCTGCCGTCGGTCCCAAAACAGCTGCGCGCTTGGAGCAAAGCGGTTTGAGAGTACGCGACATCCCTCGCAAGTACGATGCGGAATCGCTGACGGAATGGCTGATCGAACGGTGCAAGCCCGGAGACAAATTGCTGCTGGCGAGAGGGAATTTGGCAAGGCCTTATTTGCCGGAACAATTGGCGCGGCATCAGCTGCACGTGATTGATCTCGTTGTATATGAAACGATCATGCCTGATGCGTCAGCATCGAAGCAATTGTTTGTGCAGCTGGGCCAAGGCCGCATCGATTGGGTCACGTTTACAAGTTCATCAACGGTTGACAATTTGATGAAGCTGCTCGAACCTTATGCGAAAGACCCGGCAGCGCTTATTAATCGGTGCCGCATTGCCTGCATCGGCCCGGTGACGGCAAAGACGGCACGCAGCCGCGGTTTGCGCATCGATTGCATGCCGCAGACGTACACAACAGAAGCGATGCTGCAAGAAATGATCGATAGAAAGGAGCATGAATAGTGCAATATCCAATCGCAAGGCAGCGCCGTCTGCGAAGAACGCAGACATTAAGAAACATGGTGAAGGAACACAGGCTGTCGGTGCATGATTTTATTTATCCGCTCTTTGTCGTTGAGGAGTCTAATGTAAAACGGGAAGTTTCATCCATGCCCGGCGTGTTTCATTATTCGCTGGACAGGCTTGAGGAAGAGATTGAAGAAGTGGTGAAGCTCGGGCTGCAGTCGGTCATTTTGTTCGGGGTTCCGCAGGAAAAAGATGAACAAGGCACGCAGGCTTATGCCGAAGACGGCATTGTGCAGCGGGCCGTCAGGCATGTGAAGCAGCTTGCGCCTGAATTGACCGTCATTGCCGACACTTGTTTATGCCAATTTACCAGCCACGGACACTGCGGGATCATTGATCCGGCATGCGGGGACGTCGATAACGATTTATCGCTTGAGCTGCTCGTAAAAACGGCTGTCTCCCAAGCGAAAGCAGGTGCGGACGTCATTGCGCCTTCCAACATGATGGACGGATTTGTGCAAG
>CALKAN010000162.1 GCA_937983035.1 uncultured Paenibacillaceae bacterium
CAAAATATATAAAATACATATAAAACAAAGAACACCATAATAAAAATAAAACTATTAACATCTCTTATCCATCAATTTATTTACTTTAAATAAACGATAAAAAAAACCCTGTAAAGCAAAACTTTGAGAATATTTCATCCAGCAACGATTCGCTCGCTGTTTCACCTATAATTTCACCTAGCAGCTCCCAAGCTCTGTGAACGTCAATTTGAATCATATCAATGGGCAGCAGCTGCTCTGCGCCTTCTTTCGCTTCCTCTAACGCTTCCTTTGCTTGCGTCAGCAAATGAATATGCCGGACATTGCTTACGTAAGTTTGATCCCCGGAATCGATGCCGCCGCCAAAAAACATGTCCGATATCGCCTTTTCTAATTGATCCAAGCCTGTTTCATTTTTAATGGACATTTGAATGACGCGATGTTTTGGCACTTTCTTATATAATTCATCGAGATCCAATTGCTGCGGCAAATCTGTTTTATTCACAATGACAATGAACGGCTTCGATTTCACTTGCTCCAACAAAGCTTTTTCATCATCATTCATCGGTTGATTATAACTTAATACTAACAAAATTAAATCTGCTTCGGAAAGTGCATTTTTTGATCTTTCGACGCCAATTTGTTCTACAACATCCATCGTTTCTCTAATCCCGGCGGTATCCAGCAGTCTCAGCGGTATTCCATTCAACGATACGTATTCTTCGATCACGTCTCGCGTCGTGCCTGGAATATCTGTAACAATCGCTTTGTTCTCCTGTGCCAATAAATTCAACAAAGATGATTTCCCGACATTCGGTCTTCCAACGATCGCCGTTACAATTCCTTCCCGCAGCACTTTTCCTTGCCGCGCTGTTTTGAGAAGCCGGTTGATTTCATCGATCGCTTGCGCACACTTTTCTTTAATAAATTGCGCGGTTAATTCTTCCACGTCATGTTCGGGATAATCGATATTCACTTCAATATGAGCCATCGTCTCAACAAGCAGCTGACGCAATTTGCGAATCTGTTTTGACAACAAACCTTCCGCTTGCTTCAAAGCAACATGAAACGCTTGATCTGTTTTCGAGCGAATCATATCCATAACTGCTTCTGCTTGAGAAAGATCTATCCGTCCATTTAAAAAAGCCCGTTTCGTAAATTCCCCTGGTTCAGCTAAACGAATCCCTTGCTGCAGCAGTAATTCCAAAATGCGTTTTACGGAAACAATGCCGCCGTGGCAGCTGATTTCGACAACATCTTCACGAGTAAAAGAGCGCGGAGATCGCATGATCGTCACCAATACTTCATCCACTTTCTCCCCGCTCGCCGGATCGATGATATGGCCGTAATTGACGGTGTGTGTTTTGCATTCTTTGAGCGGCTTCTTGCCTTTGAAAATTTGATCCGCAGCAGGGATCGATTCAGGACCGCTGACCCTGATGACTGCGATCCCTCCCTCGCCAAGCGGCGTGGAAATCGCTGCAATTGAATCCATCGCTGAAACGACCACGGACTTCACCTCTTTTGCCTTTATTATTCCCATTCGCGGACCAAGCTATAGCAATCATGTTAAAAAAAGCAATGACTCTTCCCGAGAAACTCCAGGTAAAG
Organism: uncultured Paenibacillaceae bacterium; assembly: GCA_937983035.1. Classification (GTDB taxonomy): domain Bacteria; phylum Bacillota; class Bacilli; order Paenibacillales; family CALAME01; genus CALKAN01. Next base: position 1,591 of record CALKAN010000162.1, read on the forward strand.
TCATTGCCGCGCGCCGTTAATCTTTAGGTCCGATCACAATTCGGCGATTAGGATCCACGCCTTTGCTGTAAGTAACGACTTTAGGATGATGCTGCAGCCTTGCATGGATGATTCTGCGTTCCCTGGAAGTCATCGGCTCCAGCACCGTTTCTTTTCCTGATGCCGCTACTTTTTCAGCTAAACGAACTGCTAACTGTTCCAGCGTCTGCTTTCTTCTTTCACGGAAATTCTCCGCATCAAGGACGACAGGAATATATTTGTCCGAATGCCGATTCACTACAATGCTGACCAAGTATTGCAGCGAATCCAGCGTTTGTCCGCGCCTGCCGATAAAAATCCCGACTTCTTCCCCTTCAATCTGATAAGCCGCGACACCTTTCTCTTGTTCAAGCTGCTTCGCCGATGCATTCACTCCGCTCTCCTTCAGCAATTTCTGCAGAAATTTCAGCCCTTCCTCTGCCGGATCTGGAATTAGTTCTAATTCCACTTTCGCTTCTCGATTCCCAATTAACCCGAGAAACCCTCTTGTTGGCTGCTCGATGACCGTTACTTTCACCCGGTCTTCAGCAACATTCAACTTTTGCAAACCGATGCGAACCGCCTCATCAATCGTTTTGCCCGACACAAGAATTTTCACTTGGAAAGGCCTCCCTTTACTTCCTTTCGAGAATTTCTGACATACATGAAATACGTCTGAACGATTGTAAACAAGTTGCTAAATATCCAATATAACGGCAAAGCTGCCGGAAATGTCATCGCTGTAACAAAGATTAAAATCGGGAATATAACCATCAGCATTTCCATCTGCGGGTTCATTTGCTGCACGGATGACATCATTTTCTGCTGGAGGTAAGTCGTTATGGCAGCAATCGTCGGCAAAATAAAAAATGGATCTCTTTCCCCTAATTGCATCCATAAAAACGTATGTTCATAAATATGTTCGTTCCGCATAATCGCATTATAAAGCGCAATCAGGATCGGCATTTGTATTAATAAAGGCATGCAGCCTGCCAGCGGGTTTACCCCATGCTTTTGAAACAATTTCATCGTTTCTTCCTGCTGTTTTTGCGGATCGTCTTTGTATTTCTTTCTTATTTTTAAAATTTCTGGCTGCAAAGCTTGCATCTGTTTCGTGCTTCGGTATTGCTTTATCATTAACGGCAATATGAGCAAACGAATGATAATCGTTAAAGCTAAGATTGCCAGTCCGTACTCATTCCAGAAAATTTTTGCAAAAAAATCAAGCGATGCAGAAAAAGGATAGACGAACTTGTCCCATGTGCTCGATGACGGATCAATCGGATTTTCCCTGGGATCCATGCTGCAGCCTGCCAGCAATAATATGGCAATCAGCAATATCGCTATGCCGGATAATTTACGCAAAGTCAAATTCTTTTTCCTCCTAACCTTGCCGTCTACATTTCCAGATAAAACTATATCATAGTTTGTCTATCAAATAAACGTCTTCAACCGGATGTTTCCTGCTTTATTTTTTCTTCTTTAATAAAGATGCTTTGCCCAAAACATGCAGCAAACTTTTTTCCAATTGCGCAAACTCCATATTTACTGCTCTTGCTCTGACGATAATGATAAAATCGTATCCTTCGCGAATGCGATCCTGATTTTTTCGAATCAGCTCTTTAACGATTCTTCGCACGCGATTTCTTTTCACTGCATTGCCAATTTTTTTGCTTGCCGAAATGCCTGCGCGAAATTTTTCAACTTCCGGATTTTTCATTTTATAAACAACAAACTGGTAATTCGCGGTCGATTGTTCTTGCCGGTAAACTTTAGCAAAATCTTCTTTTTTCTTCAGCCGCAATTTCTTTTCCAATATTATTCACCATTTCGCTCTGTTTGGAACGCTGTCTATGCTTAATTATGAAGAAAAGCTCCCGGACAGGAGCTTTTTCACTTAAATTAGGAAAGTTAACCTCTCCTATATGCGCTTCATTCTTTAAGAATTGAAAACATCAAATTGAATGAGCCGTTTAAGATCCTTCTTTAAAGCCGTGCTTTCAAGGATCTGCTTCTAATAAATCAAAGTTATGCGCTGATAACTTTTCTTCCTTTTCTGCGGCGAGCAGCCAATACGCGACGTCCGCTTTTCGTGCTCATTCTTTTGCGAAAACCGTGGACTTTCTTACGCTTTCTGACATTTGGTCTGAAAGTCGGTCCCATTTCTTACATCCCTCCTCGAAGACAACATACCGCCTAAAAATACCTTTTCATATTTAATCATCTTCACATGCAAAAGTCAAGAAACCATTTTATGCACAATCAAAAAATAAAAAACAAGATTGAATCGTGATGAAGTTGTGGATAAATTTTGGCGAATCCTTTCGTTATTTGTCGAATTATGAACAAGCTGTCAACAATATGTAGTGTTGTGAATAAGATCAAAATCAATATATTGGATTATGTGGATAATTCGGGTTTTTTCGTTGAAAACTAGTCATATATCTGCTAATATAATTATTACTTTTGGTTGTGGATATCTATAATTATCAAGAGTTTATTCACATCCTGTGGATAAGTTTGTGAACAATTCTTCCCCAATCTGTATAACTTTTATGCACAAGTATTTAGTTTGTGTATAGTTTAGTTATGCCTTCTACAGGATCAGACAAATTTTTTTATTTTTCATATATCTCCAGCCTTGATACTATTGTGCTTTAAAGGAGTGAACGATCTGTGGGTAACCACATAGAGGATGCCTGGCAGCAAATCCTTTCTCTGCTAAAGTTAAAAGTCAGCAAACCTAGTTACGACACCTGGTTAAAATCTACAAGAGCGGTTCAATTTGATGATCGTTCATTAGTTATTTCAGCTCCAAACCATTTCTCAAAAGATTGGCTAGAGAGCAAATATCATGGATTAATTCAAAATGCGGTCATGGAGTGCTTCAATCGGCATGTAGACATTAAATTCATTGTCCAAAACGAAGAAGCGGATTTCATTCCGTCAGCCCCGTCGATCGTCGGAGTCAAATCCAGCCGAAACACATCGAATGAAGCGCTTTCAAGAAACCAAATGACGCAAATGCTCAATCCTAAATATACATTTGATTCGTTTGTCATCGGACAAGGCAATCGATTTGCTCACGCTGCTTCGTTGGCAGTTGCCGAGGCTCCTTCCAAGTCTTACAATCCATTATTTTTATACGGAGGGGTTGGACTGGGCAAAACGCATCTGATGCATGCCATCGGCCATTATATCCTGGAACATCACCCTCGTTTAAAAGTGCTCTACATCTCTTCTGAGAAATTTACGAACGAATTTATCAATGCGATTCGTGATAACCGAGGGGAAGATTTCCGCAATAAATACCGCAATATTGATATTTTATTAATTGATGACATTCAATTTATTGCCGGCAAAGAACAGACGCAGGAAGAATTCTTCCATACGTTCAATGCACTGCATGAAGAATCGAAACAAATCATTATTTCAAGCGACCGGCAGCCGAAAGAGATCCCGACTTTGGAAGAGCGTTTAAGATCCCGATTTGAATGGGGTTTAATCACAGATATCCAGCCGCCGGATTTAGAAACTAGAATCGCGATTCTACGCAAAAAAGCGAAAGCAGAACAGTTGGATATTCCAAATGAGGCTATGGTTTACATAGCAAGCCACATTGATACGAATATCAGGGAATTAGAAGGAGCACTCATTCGAGTCGTCGCCTATTCTTCTTTAGTCAATGAAGACATTACGGTTCATCTGGCTGCTGAGGCATTGAAAGACATTATTCCGTCAAATCGGCCGAAAATGATCACCGTTGACGAAATTATTAAACAAGTCAGCGAATTTTACGGCATCCCTGCCGAAGAACTAAAGGCGCGAAAAAGAACGAAATCCGTCGCATATGCTCGACAAGTCGCCATGTACTTATCCAGAGTATTGACTGATTTGTCATTGCCCAAGATCGGAGAAGCGTTTGGCGGGCGTGATCATACGACAGTCATTCATGCGCATGATAAAATAGCGGCTGAAATGGAACAAAAACCGGAAACTTTAAAAATCATCCAAAGCTTGTCAGAACAAATTCGCAGCTCTTTGTAAGCCGTTTGTGCACATTTTGAACACACAATTATGCACATGTGCATATCTCATTTTTCGAGTTTTTTCGAGTGTTATCCACATGTTAAGACACTCTACTATAACTACTAACTTTTTTAAATAAAATAAAAAGATATGCCATTGAAACAAAACATATGCCTAAAAAATTTTTTTCAGGAGTGAAAATATGAATTTAATCATAGCGAAACATGAACTGAATAAAGCTCTGCAACATGTTTCTAAAGCCATTTCCAGCCGCTCTCCGATTCCCATATTAAGCGGAATCAAAATTGAAGCGACTAAAGAGCACGTTATTTTTACAGCCAGCGATACCGATATAACGATTCAATACTATGTATTCCCAGAGCAGGAAGACGTAATTCATTATGAAATATTGCAAGAAGGCAGCGCGGTGCTGCCTGCTAGAATTTTCACAGAGATTGTCCGGAAAATGCCGGAATCTCAAATTGAAATTCAATCCAATCCGCAATTTCAAGCATTGATTAAATCCGGCAACTCTGAAGTGCAGCTGATGGGCATGGATCCGGAAGAATATCCGCTCATGCCGGCTCTGGACGAACATCAACAATTTTCAATTCGAAGCGAAGTATTAAAATCGATGATTCGTCAAACTTCTTTTGCCGTGTCTGCGAATGAAAGCACTCCAATTTTAACCGGCATTATGTGGAGCCTGTCCAATCAAGTGTTGAAATTCGTTGCGACGGACCGTCACCGGTTAGCGAGCCGGGAAGCCAATATTCAAACGGATCCGTCATTAAATTTTAAAAACATCGTCATATCAGGAAAAACATTAAATGAATTAAGCAAACTTTTGCCGGAACAAGATACGAATATTGATTTATTTTTAGCGAACAACCAGATTTTGTTTCAGTATGATTCAATCTTGTTTTATTCGCGCATCCTTGACGGCATGTATCCTGATACGTCAAAAATTATTCCGCAAACGTATAAAACAGAATTAGTTGTAAATACCAAATTATTATTGGACGCCATTGACCGGGCGAATTTGTTGTCTCGAGAAGAAAAAACAAATATTGTCAAATTAAGCATGTTGGATCAAGAAAAGATCGAAATTTCATCCAGCCAATCTGAATTGGGAAGAATCAAAGAAGAAGTCGCTCTTGTATCGTGCAAAGGCGAGCCGCTGCAAATTGCTTTCAATTCGAAATATATGCTTGATGCGTTAAGAACGATCGATTCTGAAACGATCTTTATCGGGTTTGTCGGGACGATGAGCCCCATCATCATTAAGCCTGAAGATCAAGAGCATACGCTTCACCTGATTCTGCCTTATCGCACTGTAGGATAATATGCGAAAAGAGTTGATATTATGACAGAAATTACGATCAACGATGAATATATTACGTTAGGTCAATTGCTTAAAAAAGCGAATGTGTTATCCACAGGCGGACAAGTGAAGTGGTTCCTGCAAGAACATCGAGTACTCGTCAATGAAGAAGAGGAAACGCGCAGAGGAAGGAAATTGTATCCAGGAGATGTGGTGAAAATTGACGGGATCGGAAACTTTAAAGTTCTTGGGAGGAACTCCCCGTGAGATTGCAAAATATCCGCCTAATCAACTATCGAAACTATGAATTGTTAGAATTGGAGACGCCCGGCAATGTAAACTTGATCGTAGGGCCGAACGCTCAAGGAAAAACGAATTTGCTGGAATCGATTTATGTCCTGGCTCTGACCAAATCTCATCGAACGCAAAAAGATAAAGAACTCATTCAATGGGACAAAAAACAAGCGTTGATCGCAGCGCAGATCGAAAAAAAATACGGCAATGTTTCTTTGGAACTTCGCCTGGCGCCTCAAGGCAAAACTGCAAAAATTAATGGATTGGAACAAAGAAAATTAAGTGATTTTATCGGTGCGTTAAACGTCGTCATGTTTGCTCCGGAAGATTTAGAAATCGTTAAAGGATCTCCGGGAATCAGACGGCGTTTTCTCGATATGGAGATTGCGCAGGTCATTCCAAGCTATCTTTACCATATGCAGCAATATCAAAAAATTTTGCTCCAGCGAAACAATTATTTGAAAGAAATTCAAAACTCCAATCAAATCAATGAGATGATGTTGGAAATATGGAACCAGCAATTAGCAGAATATGGTTCTAAAATCATGAAAAGCAGGGAAAACTTTATAATAAATTTACAAAAATGGGCATTATCCATCCATGAAAGCATTACAAAAGGGAAAGAACAATTGCAGATCGAATACCGCCCTTCCTTCGAAATCAGTGATTTCAGCAATGAATCTGTTCTATTTGACCAATTTATGATAAAGTTAAAACAAGTACAGCAACAAGAAATCAGGCGAGGAATGACTTTATACGGTCCTCATAGAGATGATCTCGGATTTTATATTAACGGCAAAGATGTGCAGATGTTCGGTTCACAAGGCCAGCAGCGAACCGTTGCATTGTCCGTGAAATTGGCTGAAATAGAATTGATTCGCAAAGAAACGGGAGAATTCCCGTTGCTTCTGCTGGATGATGTATTGTCAGAATTAGATCAAAATCGACAAAATCAATTAATAGAAACATTTCAAAACAAGGTGCAAACTTTCATCACTGCTACCGGAGCAGACAATGTAAGTCTTTCGAAATTTGACCATGCGGGCATTTTTTACGTTGCCGAAGGAAATGTCACGCCGAAAAAATTGGAGGAATGAACATGTTTATTCATTTGGGCGGGGACACCATTATACGGTCAAATCATTTAATCGCAATATTTGATCTATCGATTGAGCAGTCATCAAAAATATCGCTCCAATTCATTGATTATTCCATTAAACATGACCGGATCGAAAAAATAGGCGATGAAGAACCAAAGTCATTAGTCGTTACAGATCAAAAAATTTACTATTCACCGATCTCGTCCGCTACTTTGAAGAAAAGGGCGAGCATAATTTCCGATATTGAGAGACATCAATGATCAGAACAAAGGAGTCGTGGCCCATTGAATCAACATACGTATGATGAAAACCAAATCCAAGTTTTGGAAGGACTAGAAGCTGTCAGGAAACGTCCAGGCATGTATATCGGTTCAACCAGCAGCAGAGGACTTCATCACTTGGTCTGGGAAGTTGTCGACAACAGCATCGATGAAGCTATGGCTGGTTTTTGTGATAAAATTGATGTAATTGTGCACCCCGATAACAGTGTTACCGTCATAGATAACGGACGAGGCATTCCGGTCGGTGAACATGCAAAGATGAACAGGCCTGCAGTAGAAGTCGTTATGACCGTGCTGCATGCAGGCGGAAAATTCGGCGGCGAAGGTTATAAAGTTTCCGGCGGTCTGCATGGAGTAGGGGTGTCCGTCGTCAATGCATTGTCTAAGAAATTGATCGTCGAAATTAAGCGGGAAGGAAAAATATTTAAGCAAGAATATCGCTGCGGCGTGCCTCAATACGATTTGAAAATTATTGGAGACACCGATGAAACAGGCACGAAAATCACTTTCTTTCCCGATGATGAGATTTTTACGGAAACGCTGGAATTTGATCATGAAATTTTGCAGTCTCGCATTCGTGAGCTTGCTTTTTTGAACAAAGGAATCGAGCTTAATTTTATCGATGAACGCCTTGATAAGAACTATTCTTATAAATATGACGGAGGAATCATCTCTTTTGTAGAGTTTTTAAACCGAAACAGAGAAGTCATTAATGATCCTCCGATTTATGTGGAAGGCAATAAAGACGATCTGCAAGTTGAGATCGCTTTGCAATACAATGACGGCTACAGTGAAAATATTTTTTCATATGCGAATAACATTCACACGCATGAAGGCGGAACGCATGAATCTGGCTTCAAAAGCGCGTTGACCCGCGTCATTAATGATTATGCCAAGAAAATCAATGCGTTGAAATCCAGTGACGCCAATTTAACGGGCGATGATGTCAGAGAAGGAATAACGGCTGTCATTTCGGTGAAAGTTACCGAACCTCAATTTGAAGGGCAAACGAAGACAAAACTTGGCAACAGCGAGGCGAGAAGCATTGTAGAATCGCTGTTTGCTGAAAAAATGGGAGAATTTCTGATCGAGAATCCTTCCATCGCCAGGCGAATTGTCGAGAAAGCAATCAGTGCCTCCAGAGCCAGGGAAGCTGCGAGAAAAGCAAGGGAGTTAACTCGCCGCAAAGGCGCGCTTGAAATTTCCTCGCTGCCCGGCAAATTGGCGGACTGTTCTTCGCGAGACGCATCGATCAGCGAGCTGTACATTGTCGAAGGGGATTCAGCGGGCGGCTCGGCAAAACAAGGAAGAGACAGGCATTTTCAAGCGATTTTGCCGCTCAGAGGAAAAATTTTAAATGTGGAAAAAGCAAGGCTGGATCGCATTTTGTCGAATGAGGAAATTCGATCGATCATTACAGCGCTGGGCACCGGGATCGGAGAAGATTTTGATCTGTCTAAGGCCCGTTATCACAAAATTATTATTATGACCGATGCTGACGTGGACGGCGCGCATATTCGAACATTATTGTTGACGTTCTTCTATCGTTATATGCGTCAGCTTGTCGAAGCCGGCTATGTTTATATCGCACAGCCGCCGTTGTACAAGGTCGAGCGCAATAAGGTTGTAAGATATGCGTATAATGACGCAGATTTAGAACAGATCATCAAAGAGTTTGGCGAAGGCGCAAAATATAACATTCAGCGCTACAAAGGGCTTGGAGAGATGAATCCTGAACAGTTGTGGGAAACAACGATGGACCCTGAAAGCCGAACCCTCCTTCAAGTATCTGTCAATGATGCGATCGAAGCAGATATGATCTTTGATACTTTGATGGGAGACGAAGTTGAGCCGAGAAGAAATTTCATTCAAGAACATGCGAAATACGTCAGCAACTTGGATGTATAGGTTTAGAAAGATTCGGGAGCGAAAGTTTCCCAAGCAGCAGTTAAGGAGCTAAGAAACTATGGAAGACAAGCGTCATGCTCAAATAAAAAACAGAGACATTGGCCTCGAGATGCGGACATCCTTTATGGATTACGCCATGAGCATTATTGTTTCTCGGGCGCTTCCGGACGTCAGGGACGGCTTAAAGCCAGTCCATCGCCGCATTCTTTACGCCATGTCTGAACTGGGAATGTCCCCTGATAAGCCTTATAAGAAGTCAGCCAGAATTGTAGGGGAAGTTATTGGTAAATATCACCCGCACGGTGATGCGGCAGTTTACGATACGATGGTTCGTTTGGCGCAAGATTTTTCTTTGCGATACATGCTGGTCGACGGCCATGGCAACTTTGGATCCATCGATGGAGACGCGGCGGCAGCAATGAGATATACGGAAGCCCGCCTGTCCAAGATTTCGATGGAAATGCTCAGGGACATTAACAAAGATACGATTGATTTTGTCCCGAACTATGATGGAGAGGAAAAAGAGCCGGCTGTTTTGCCCGCTCGTTTCCCGAATTTGCTGGTCAATGGCGCATCAGGCATCGCTGTCGGCATGGCCACGAACATTCCGCCGCATAATTTAACGGAAGTGATTGACGGCCTGTTGGCTTTGATTGAAAATCCAGATATCACGATACCGGAATTGAATGAATATATTACCGGGCCGGATTTTCCAACGGGTGCATACATTATCGGAAGACAAGGCATTAAGCAAGCTTACATGACCGGCCGCGGATCCATTACGATGAGGGCAAAGGCGGAGATTGAAGAAGTTAACAACCGCTCCCGCATTATCGTTCACGAGCTGCCCTATCAAGTGGTAAAGGCTAAATTAATTGAAAAAATAGCAGAATTAGTCAGAGACAAGCGAATTGACGGCATTACCGATTTGCGAGATGAATCCGATCGCAACGGCATGCGCATCGTCATTGAATTAAGAAGAGATGTCAATCCGAACGTCGTGCTGAACAATTTGTACAAGCATACTGCTTTGCAGTCGAATTTCGGCATTAATTCATTGGCGCTTGTAAACGGCGAACCGAAAATTTTAAATTTAAAAGAAATGCTTGAGCACTACTTGCAGCATCAAGCGACGGTCATCCGCCGGCGCACTGAATTCGATCTCCGCAGGGCTGAAGCAAGAGCGCATATTTTAGAAGGATTGCGCATCGCTTTAGATCATATCGATGATGTCATTAATTTGATCCGCTCTTCTCGCACGACGGAAGAAGCACGGGAAGGATTGATGAATTCATTCCAACTGAGCGAAGATCAAGCGCAAGCGATACTTGACATGAGACTGCAGCGCCTGACTGGATTAGAACGAGACAAAATCGAAAGCGAATATCAGGAACTGCAGCAGAAAATCGCTGAATATAAAGCGATTTTGGCGGATGAACAGCTTGTGCTGAATATCATCAGCGAAGAATTAACTGAAATTAAGGATGCGTACGGAGACGAACGCCGTACGGAAATTATTGCAGATGATCTTGACATCATGGATGAGGATCTCATTCCCCAAGAAGATGTCGTCATTACGATTACCCACACCGGTTACATTAAGAGATTGCCGGTAACGACATATCGCAGCCAGCAGCGCGGCGGCAAAGGCGTTGTGGGCATGGGAATGAAAGAAGACGATTTTGTGCAGCATCTGTTCGTAACGAACACGCATCATTATTTATTGTTTTTTACGAATAAAGGGAAAGTATACAGACTGAAAGCTTACCAAGTTCCGGAATTAAATCGCACGGCCCGCGGCACGCCGATCATTAATTTAATTCAGATTGAGTCCGGCGAACGGGTAACGTCTGTCATTCCGATTGAGCAGTTTGATGATTCGAAAAACTTGTTCTTTGCTACAAAGCAAGGCATTGTAAAGAAAACATCGCTTTCCCAATTCAGAAATATACGCGTAAATGGTTTAATCGCCATTAATCTGCGCGAAAACGATGAATTAATCGGAGTAAGATTGACCAGCGGCGATCATGAAATCATTCTGGGGACAAAATTAGGCTTATCGATCCGTTTCTCTGAAAAAGAAGTGCGCGTGATGGGACGATCTGCCACGGGTGTCAAGGGCATTCATCTCGGTGAAAATGATGAGTTGATCGATATGGATGTCGTCGATGAGGACAAGCAGGTCCTGGTCGTGACGGCATACGGATACGGCAAGCGAACGCCGATGTCTGAATATCGGCCCCAGTCCCGCGGCGGCAAAGGGATTAAAACCATTACCCTTACAGAGGAAAAGGGTCATGTCGTCGGTTTGAAAGTAGTGAGCGAAGAAGAAGATCTGATGATCATTACGAATTCCGGCACGCTGATCCGGACAAGCATCAGTGAAATTTCAGAATACAGCCGCTATGCTCAAGGTGTTCGCTTAATTCATGTGAAAGAGTCTGATGAAGTAGCTACAGTGTGTCCTGTTGATAAAAATGAGGAAGAAGATGAATCATCTGACCAAGACTCGGATCAACAATCGAATCCGTCTGAAAATTCATCCGGCACAAACAGCAATGATGAACTTGACGAAGCAAATGCAGAAGCAAACAATGAAGATCATGAATGATGTCAGATGATGAGACCATGCAGATTCACTTTCATTTCATAAAAGAGATTATAAATAAGATGCTGCCATGCGGCTGTGCGTTGAGACGCGCGGCCGCTTTTTGTTCGATTGTTTCAGCTTTGAAATTTATTAAAAAATATTCTGTCAATCGTCAGTGAAAATGTCATATTAAATCGTCAGTGATTCTGTCACATTT
>CALKAN010000163.1 GCA_937983035.1 uncultured Paenibacillaceae bacterium
GATTGGGCAACATTAACGTGTCACCGCAAACGAAACAGAAACTTGCGGTCATTATGAGAGGGTTCATGGAAGATTATGCAGATGTGCAATATTGGAAATCACGAAAATTTTTAGATCAAATGGAGAAATATTTCTTGCAAAATTGACAAAAGTTCTATGATCTGGTATAATTACCATCCAGTAGAATTGCATATGCAGATGCGTTGATGGAAGAGGAAGTAACCAGCTTTCAGGAGATTCAGCGAGCCGGGGACGGTGGAAGCCCGGCGGACCGAGTTGGCGAAAGGCGCTTCACGGAGCATCGATAAAGCATAAAGCGGATGCGGCCTGACAAGGCGCCGGCATCAATTAGGGTGGAACCGCGGGTAAATCTCGTCCCTATGTTTTGCATGGACATGGGAGGCGGGGTTTTTTGTTGTTTCTTCAATTTTATTTCAGCCGCTTGCATGAGATCGTTGCCGTCAGCGTTGTATTTTGAATAAAGGGAGTTGTAGCGATGAATTTCCAAACGATGATATTGACATTGCAGCAGTTTTGGTCAGAACATCAATGCATCTTAGTTCAACCTTATGATGTTGAGAAAGGCGCAGGCACATTCAATCCGATGACGTTCTTGCGCAGCATTGGGCCGGAGCCGTGGAACGTTGCGTATGTAGAACCGTCCCGGCGGCCGACGGATGGACGCTACGGCGAGAATCCGAACCGGCTGTATCAGCATCATCAGTTTCAAGTCATTATGAAGCCTTCCCCAGACAACATACAAGAGATGTACCTTGACAGCTTGAAGCGGCTTGGCATTGATCCGCTCAAGCATGATATCCGCTTTGTAGAAGACAACTGGGAATCGCCGACATTGGGGGCATGGGGTCTCGGCTGGGAAGTTTGGCTGGACGGGATGGAGATCACCCAATTCACGTACTTTCAACAAGTGGGCGGTTTAGATACAGATCCCGTGTCGGTAGAGATTACTTACGGACTGGAGCGTCTTGCTTCTTACATTCAAGATAAAGAAAACGTATTTGATTTGGAATGGGTTGCAGGCGTGAAATATGGAGAAGTGTTCTTGCAGCCGGAATATGAACATTCCAAATATACGTTTGAAGTGTCTGACACCGACATGCTGTTTACTTTGTTTAACATGTATGAGAAAGAAGCGGTGCAAGCGCTGGAGCATCAACTGGTTTTTCCCGCTTATGACTATGTCTTGAAATGTTCGCACACGTTTAACTTGCTCGAAGCAAGAGGAGCCATCAGCGTAACGGAAAGAACAGGGTACATTACCCGGGTTCGCAAACTTGCGCGGCAATGCGCATCGACTTATTTAGCAGAAAGAGAGCGGCTCGGCTTCCCGCTGCTTGGAAATGAGGTGAAGTCGTCATGACAGCGAAAGATTTGTTAATCGAAATCGGCTTGGAAGAAGTGCCTGCGCGATTCGTGCGTTCGACGGCAGAACAGTTCAGAGAAAAGATGACATCATGGCTGAATGATCACCGTTTGCAAGTTCACGAAATTCAGACGTTTGCTACGCCTCGCCGCATTGCATTAATCGTAAAGCAATTGCCGGAAAAGCAGCCGGATCTTGTCGAGGAAGTCAGAGGCCCTTCGCGCAAAGCCGCCTTGACGGAAGACGGGGAATGGAGCAAAGCTGCGCAAGGATTTGCCAAAAGTCAAGGCGTATCTTTGTCTGATTTATATTTTAAAGAGCATAAAGGCGCGGAATACGTCTATGCGAAAAAAAGCAGCACAGGCGTTCAAACGCGTGATTTGCTGCTTGAACAATTGCCAGGCCTCATCACATCGATCACATTTCCGAGAGCGATGCGATGGGGTTCTCAGAGCGTGAGATTCATTCGCCCGATTCGCTGGCTGACCGTCTTGTTTGGAAATGAAGTGATTCCTGCACAGATTGCAGGATTGACAGCCGGCGACCGGAGCAAAGGTCACCGCTTCTTAGGCAGGGAGATCGTGATTGAATCGGCGGATCAGTACGCTGCGGCGTTGAAAGAGCAATATGTGCATGCCGACTTCAATGAGCGCAAACAAATGATCACAGAGCAGATCGAGGCTTTGGCGCGGGAGAAAGGCTGGCATATCGCCGTGGATGAAGATTTGCTGGAAGAAGTTGTTTTTTTGGTGGAATATCCGACGGTATTATACGGAAGCTTTAATGAAGAATTTCTTGATATTCCGCAAGAAGTGTTAATTACGTCGATGCGTGAGCATCAGCGTTATTTCCCGGTGCTTGACGAACAGGGCAAGCTGCTTCCTTACTTCGTCACCGTGCGCAATGGCAATGCGGATCATATTGAAGAAGTTGCGCGAGGCAATGAGAAAGTGCTGCGAGCTCGCTTGTCTGATGCCCGATTTTTCTATCAGGAAGATTTGCAGCTAAAGATCTCCGATGCATTAGAGAAGCTGGAGACGGTCGTGTATCACGAAGAACTGGGCACGCTGGCAGACAAAACAAGAAGGATCGTGGACATTGCCGCCCGTTTGAGCGACCTTGCATCTCTTTCTCCGAATGAGGCAGCGAAGGTGCAGCGGGCTGCTGAAATTTGCAAATTTGATCTCGTCACTCAGATGGTGTATGAGTTTCCTGAACTTCAAGGAGTGATGGGTGAAGATTATGCGCTGAAGGCAGGAGAAGAGGAAGATGCGGCCAAAGCGGTGTTCGAACATTATTTGCCTCGGCATGCCGGAGATGATTTGCCGCAATCTGTAATCGGATCATTAGTCAGCATCGCGGATAAAATCGACAGCATTGTCGGCTGTTTTTCCATCGGCATCGTTCCGACGGGTTCACAAGATCCATATGCGCTGAGACGGCAAGCCAGCGGCATTGTGCAAATTGTTCAGCATCATGATTTGCCGCTTACTTTGAGCCAATTGTTTGCTGCCGGTTTGGAGGCGCTGAAGAAGCAGCGGGCATTAAAACGGACGGAGGAAGAAATCATTTCCGATCTGAAGCAATTTTTTGCGCAAAGAGTAAGAAGCCAAATCTCTGAGTTGGCCCGTTATGATGTCATTGATGCGATTACGGGATCCGGCTTGGACGATATTAAAGCTGCAGAGAGAAAAACGCGCATTCTAGCGGAAGAGGTCGGCCGTCCGGATGCGAAATCGTTCTTCGAAGCGTTAAACCGCGTGAATAATTTGGC
>CALKAN010000164.1 GCA_937983035.1 uncultured Paenibacillaceae bacterium
ATTTGCTTCACTTCCGGCAGTGAAGTGGTGTTGGTTGACTCCAGATAGATCGGCTCGACATAAAGCAATGTATCTTCCACCGGAATGACCAGCAAGTTGCCCCGGATCACGTTCGAACCGCCCTGCGACCATAAGTTTAATTGCTGTGAAATCGTCGCATTCTGATTTACCCGGTTTTCAATTTGCTGCGGACCGTAAATGTTGCGCTGTCTGGAGTATTGGTAAACGAACATTTCCCCGTATTTGTCTCCGTCGTTCCTGACGCCCATCCAAGCAATTAAATTTTGCCGCTGGTTCGGGGTGAACGGAATCATTAAGATGAACTCTTCCTGATCCGTATCATCCATCTTCAGCGTGACATAGTACGGATCCATGCGAATATCGGCGCCGTAATATTTTTCAGTCGGGAACTGCCAGTAATCTTCCCGATTATAAAATTGCTCCAAATTCGTCATATGATAAGATCGGAACAAATCTGCCTGCACCGTAAACAATGTTTCAGGATAACGGAAATGGGCGCGGATATCGTCCGGGATTTCAGTTGTAAACAAAGTCGGAAACATGTTGTTGTAAGTTAACGCGAGCGGATCTTCGCTGTCTACGAGATAGAACTTCACATCCCCCGTGTATGCATCGACGGCAACTTTAACCGAGTTGCGAATATAGTTGAAATTGTATCCATACGAATCGGAAAACGGATAGCGTTCAGTCATCGTGTAAGCATCGATCAGCCAAATTACGGACCCGTCTTCTCGGATCACCGGGTAAGCATCCGAATCCAATCTCAGAAACGGCGCAATTCGGCGCACGCGGTCATAAATGTTTCTTGTTTGCAAAAGCTGCGTCTCATCCGTTACTTGACCGGAAATCAAATACCGGAATGATCCTTCGTGCCACGAAAACAGCAGCCTCTTCCAGCCTTGAAACGGAATTCCGCTCTTGCCTTCGTATTTATATTGGCCGTCATTCGGGTCGTCCGGATAGTCAAACTCCGCAATTTTCGTATTAACCAGGACAGAATTGTAACGATTTTCCCCGAAATAAATTTGCGGAACGGCGATATCAATGGCGCCGACCGGCGGAATATTCTGCACCAAATACTTCGGCTGTCCCTCTGCCGTAATTTCGTTTACTGCGCTGACTGCCAAACCATAACCGTGCGTATATCGCAAATTTTGGTTCGTCCATGTTTGGGCTTGCTCCGGCAAATTCGCCTGCGTCAACTCGCGCGCAGAAATGAACACTTGCCTGTAATTGCCGTCGATCATATAGCGGTCAATGTCCACATCAAGAAAATTGTAATAAGGGCGAATCGTCTGCAGCTGATTGTACACTTCTCTCAGCGGTCTGGCGTCATTGACGCGAATGTTTTGAAAAGTAAGTTCATTGCGGGCGATCATGTCTGCATCGAACGTATCATTCACTTCCCGCTCTTCCACGCGAATTTGATCAAGCTGGTAAGCCTTCCGTGTCATCTCTACATTGTTGGCGAGAAAGGGCTCTTCCCTGTAAAACTCGTTCGGAGAGACGATAAAATTTTGCACAACGACTGATGCTGCTCCGCCGAGCAAGTAAACGCCAAAGTAAAGAATCAGCGCCGTGCGCACCAGCGACAACTTTTTGCGCAATATGGCGAAGATGACCAGCACTGCTGACAAGATCGACACGGCAGCCATCAAATAGTCAACGGGAATGTTGACATATTTGTCCGTAAAACTGATGCCGTATACGACAGACTCTTGCAGCCAATTGACTTGATTCGTCAAAGCTCTTTCGTATGGATTGAGCAAAAATTGCGCTGCCAGCACCAAGCCGAGCGCGATAACGCTGATAAACAAATGACGCTGCGCCCGCGCAGAATGCTGAATTAAGCCGCGAACAGAATAAAACAATGCTTTAATGACAAGCCCCGCGATAATGAGAAACAACAACAGGCCGAGCACAAAATTCCACATCGGCAACGTGTACACGAAAAAGGAGATGTCGCGGCCGAAATACGGATCGCTGACACCGAAAGACTGTTGGTGGATAAAACTCAGCACCCGCTGCCAGCCGATCGATTTCACGGCAGCATAGCCGATCCAGCCGGCAAACAGAGAGATGAGCATGTTCGTCCATGCGAAATATTTGCGCTCAGAGATGACGGGAATGAGCCATTCGCTCGGAAATTCCCTTAAATAAGTTCTGCGAATGTTAGACAACAACAGAAATGTGCAGAGGAAAAACAATACAAATCCTGCAATTCCCAAACCAAGCTGGGTAAACAGCATCGTCAAAAACACTTGGGCGTAGCCCAGCGCATCGTTCCATACGTATT
This sequence comes from uncultured Paenibacillaceae bacterium, assembly GCA_937983035.1. Classification (GTDB taxonomy): domain Bacteria; phylum Bacillota; class Bacilli; order Paenibacillales; family CALAME01; genus CALKAN01. Next base: position 2,318 of record CALKAN010000164.1, read on the forward strand.
CAACGAGCCAAGACAACGCTGCACCCGCTAATATCATGAGTATAATGAGCCCAAAAATCCATTTCGCTGCCGAAACCATTTTTTTCGGTATTTGCGGCATTTGAAATTGTTGAAAATTCGGTTCGTTCGGTTCCATACGCTGCTCCTTTCCTGCTTTTATTCTTCTTCCTTCTCGCATTTTCGCCAGATGATTCTTCATCTGAAGCGCAGCTGCTCGGTTTGCACCGGCTGAAACATGTATATGCTCTGCATGCTTAACCATACGTGAAACATTGCATGTTGGTTTCAATAATGCTTCGTTTACACATCATTTTATTTAACCATATCTAACGCTGATTAGCAATTTGTTCCGACAATTAAAAAACAGCAGCCTTGCGATCAACGCAAGGTTACTGTTTCGGTGCTCTGAATCCGGCGTGGACAGCTTCTTCTTCCGTGCAGAACAGCGCTTCAGGCTTCGTTTGCTCATAATAGCGCCCGCCCGGAACATGGTATATTTTTTCCCCGCGGCTGTTAATGTTCCCTTTGATCGCAGGATTCGGACAAGCATCTGAAATCCAGGCAGTTTGTTCGCGGTCAGACTTCTGCACTTTCGCATCATCTGCGGCTGCCTTGCCTGCTTGACCTCCGTCGGATCTGCTCCTTTCAACGCTGTGCCATCCTGCAGCTGCGGCCGCATCCGAATCGAAGCCGCGGTCATGCACGTAATCAGGAATGCTCCAGATTCCTTTCCGTGCTTTGCGAGCTTTTTGCTCAGCTTGAAGCATCGCGTCATAATGCTTATATGGCGGATCGTACACGTAGGCCAGCCGCGCCAATCCTTCTTGCAGCAGCAGCTGATTGAAGTTCTCGCCGTCTGCCCACACGTAAGCCAGCAGCCGGTCATAACGGTCACGCTCCGGCCCGTCCAACTCCAGCCACACCGCCTTTCCTTTCAACCGCTCTTCAGCAAATTGCGCTGCCTCAAGACCGAATGGCTGTGCCGGATTTCGATTCGTCTCCGGACTGTCCACGAGCAGCAAGCGCACCGTGTCTTCGCCGTTTGTCGTTCTTACTTTGATCGTATCGCCGTCAATGATGCTGAGTACGCGTGCTGCAATCCGGTCTTGCTCCTTGTCGGCAGAACATCCGGCAGCCAGGATGACGATCGTTCCAAGCGCAAAAGCTGTGATCAGCCAAAAGATGCATCGTTTTCGCCATGTTGTCTCCGCTGTTAACATTTCTTTCCCATGATCCTCTCTTCTTCGTTGAATCTTTCATGCATGAATTTCAATCCAGCTTGCCGCTTGCTTCTGCCTGCAGATCTCGCCCGTCTTTCATCTATTTTAACTCAAGTTTAAAAGTTTTCATCTTTAAGCGCATGGATAATGTTTTCTTTCTTCAGCTTTCTGCTGGAATGCAGCATCGTTATAAACACGATCATAAACACGGCGATGACACAAACAGCGATTTCCTTCCACGGCAGCATAAACGTAAATTGAAACACACGATTGATCGTATTATACATCCACACGCTGAGCAAAATTCCGGCCGGCAAACCGTACAGCAGTGCTTTCAAGCCGTAAAAAATGCTTTCATAGTTCATCATCTTGTTAAATCCGGCAGGTGTCAAGCCAACCGATTTGAGCATGGCAAATTCACGGCGGCGCAAAGCGATATTCGTGCTGATCGTGTTAAAAATATTCGTTACCCCGATTAACGTAATCAAGGAGATAAAACCGTATAGAAAAATAGAAATGATTGTCTTCGACCGCTCCATTTCCTTCCCTAATTCATTCATCTCCACGATATTCAAATAAGGTCCCGGGAAAAGACGCGCGTCCAATACTTTTATTTGCTCCATAAAGGAGACGTGATTCGTTTCTTCTGCCACTTGCAAAACTAATTGGGCATGCTCTGCCATTTCCCGCGACTGCTCGTGAAGCTGGGGAAGCAGATGAGCGAAAACTTGATCCGATACGATCATATTCACTCCTGTCAATCCCACACTTCCTGATGCGAAATGAATTTCCTCCGCAACGGCCCCAACAACGACTTCAAAGCTGATGGGCGAACCTTCTTCATCATACGGCATATCGAACAATGTCAATCGCTGCCCTGCTTCTGCATTCAGCGGCTCATATTCGGCATATGCGGGATAGTCCACTTTATTTTTGTTTATTAAAATGCCTGCAGGCTGCTCCGTGTTTTCAAAATCTTGTTTGTTAAGCCCAAGCTCCGCGGCATATTGAGCAAATGCCTCATCACCCAATGTCATAATATTTACGCCGATTTGATAACCGCCGTCTGGATCATCGAACGCATCCCGCATCGGATGCTCCTCTGAACGAATGACTTCATTTCTAATATAGCTGCCGAATTGCGTGAGCGCTAAGTTTTTAGCCGTAAGATGAAAACTCCTAACGATTGCGCCCTGCTCGACTTCTTTTAACTCCATGACTTCCTTATACAAACGAATGCGATCTTCGGCCGGCAGCTCCTCTTTCACGACCAAATAATCGTACGGAACATCAGCGAAGTACAAACCGCCGCTGGCTAAGCCGTAATTAATAAATGAAGAAAACGAAACATAAAGCACAATGCTGATGAACAGTGAAAACACGGTCGCGCGATAACGCCTGCGGTTGCGTTTCAAATTTTTCAGCGCCAGTTCCCCTTCAATGCCGAAAACTCGTCTCGTCCATCGCATCGTTCGCACATGTTTTCTTTCTAACTTAATATCTGTCGTCTGACGAATCGCCTCGACCGGCGAAATTCGCGCGGCACGCTTTGCCGGCAAATATGCGGATATGAAAATCGTCAACGCCAGAAAAAAGACAGAGATGAGGATCGTTTCCGGCAAAATGACTAATCTCATTTCTTCGATTAACGAAAACAACGAATTTTTATTGATCTGGTTAATGATTTGAATCGTCACGCCAATGCCGGCATATCCGGACAAAATGCCGATGGGGATGCCGATAATCCCTAACAGAAACGCTTCATAAAAAACGATCCTGCGGATTTGCCGTCCGGTTGCCCCGACGCTGGAAAGCATGCCGAACTGTTTTTTTCGCTCGCTCACCGATATGGCAAAAGCGTTGTAAATCACCGTCACGGATCCGATGACGATCAGCAATGAAACGATCATGCTTGCCGTAAAAAACATTTCATTGACGCGGTCATTGGACGTAATGCCCATCCATTTTAACAATTCGCGATTATAAGAAATGTTCCATTCAGCAATTCCGGCTGTCTCTGCCATTTGCGGCGCCAGTTCAAACACTTGCTTCGGCTTCTTCAGAATGACCGATACGTTGACTTTCTCTTGCGGCTGCAGGCTGTCTTCGCTTAAGTAAGCGACGGCGCCGTAACCAGCCTCTCCCATTTCAAAACTCGGCTTCTCTATAATGCCAGTCACCGTAAAAACACGGGTGGCAAACACATCCAACGATTCTCCGTCCGAGAGCGGCAGATGGTCAATCACTTCCCCGTCTGCGACCCGGCGGCCGATTTGCAAGGTTAGCGCATCGCCCGGATGCAATTCCACGCCGCCATGATAAAATACCGACTCGGAAAGGACAATTTCTCCCGGCTTTTCCGGAAACCGTCCTTCTTTCAGCCTGACCGGCATATGCTCGAATGCGGCAGCGTCATAGCCTTTTATCATTAAATAAGGCAAATTCGCCGACTGTTCCAGCAACGCATACCCGATGTCCTTGCTGAACATCGACGTTTCCGTATTCACGTGGCTGACAATATATTTGCTGTCCTCGTACGGCACTTCATAAAACGTCACATGATGGCCGCCGTCCGTCACTTTCGCTGACCGAATAAAAACGTCTTGAAAGCTGGCTGCGAGCGCAGCGGCTCCGCAAATCATCGCTCCGGATAGGATCACGCCGATGATCGTCACGATCGTGCGCTTTCGGTTGAGCATTAAATTTCTAATCGTCAGCTGCAAGAGCACGTTCATGGACGGATCACCTCATCTTTGACAATGCGCCCGTCTTCCA
>CALKAN010000165.1 GCA_937983035.1 uncultured Paenibacillaceae bacterium
GCAGCGGCTGCGGGAGATGGGCTACGGCGACCTGAGCGAGGAAGAAATCGAGCGCATGATCAAAGAAGCGGAAGAAAACAAAGAAGCGGACCGCAAACGCAAAGAGCTTGTAGAAGCCAAAAATGAAGCCGACCATCTGATGTACACGGTCGATAAAACGATCAAAGAGCTTGGCGACAAGGCAGATGCGGCTGACGTTGAAAAAGCGAATGCTGCAAAAGAGAAATTGTCCAAAGCGGTGCAAACGGATGATATCGATCAAATTAAAAAAGCGAAGGACGAGCTGACAGAAATTGTGCAGCAAATATCCGTGAAATTGTACGAACAAGCTGCTCAAGGCGCAGGAACGGCTGAAGGCGCTGCAGGCGGCGAACAAGCGAGCGGGGGCAAAGAAAACGTCGTAGATGCTGATTTTGAAGTCGTCGATGACGACAACGATAAAGATAAGAAGTAAGGCATGTCCCCTTGCATGAGCAGGCTGTAACATGTTATTGAAGGCAGTCAAAGTCAGCGTTTCTGGCTTTGACTTTCCTTTTTGCATTCTTGCTGCAGTCAAGGGCGCCCACCCAGAACACATCATCTGTCGTATGGGAGTGGAAACATGAGTAAACGTGATTATTATGAGGTTTTAGGCGTCAGCCGGGATGCCTCAGCAGATGAGATAAAAAAAGCATACCGTAAGCTGGCACGGACTTATCATCCTGATGTGAACAAAGCGCCGGATGCAGAAGAGAGATTTAAAGAAGTGAAAGAAGCTTACGATGTGCTCAGCGATCCGCAGAAAAGAGCGAATTATGACCGGTTTGGGCATGCAGATCCCTCCCAAGGCATGGGCGGGTTTGATTTTGATGCTTCAGATTTTGGCGGATTTGGCGATATCTTTGACATGTTCTTCGGCGGCGGGCAAAGGAGAAATCCGAATGCGCCAAAACGAGGCGCTGATTTGCAGTATACGATGTCGATTGAATTCAAAGAAGCGGTATTTGGCAAAGAAACAGAAATTCGCATCCCGAAAACGGAAAACTGCGATCGCTGCGACGGCACCGGTGCCAAGCCGGGCACCAAACCGGAAACATGTCATGTTTGTCATGGCACCGGCCAGCAAGAGATCGTTCAAAATACGGCTTTTGGCCGCATCGTCAATCGGAGAATATGTTCAAACTGCAATGGCCAAGGAAAGATTATCCGAAGCAAGTGCGGCACGTGTCACGGTTCTGGAAAAGTAAGAAGGCAGCGCACGATTCATATAAAAATTCCTGCAGGCGTAGATGACGGTTCGCAGCTGCGCGTTTCTGGAGAAGGCGAACCGGGCACAAACGGAGGGCCGCCGGGTGATCTGTATGTCGTCATTCAGGTCAAGCGCCACCCGTTCTTTGAAAGAGAAGGGGACGATATTTATTGCGAAGTGCCGCTCACATTTTCCCAAGCGGCATTAGGCGATGAAATCGAGATCCCGACGTTGACGGGAAGAGTGAAACTAAAAATTCCGCCGGGCACCCAAACAGGAACATATTTCCGCTTGAAAGGAAAAGGAGTTCCGCGCATGCGCGGATACGGCCAAGGCGACCAGCATGTGAAAGTCGTCGTTGTGACTCCTACCAACTTAACGCAAGAACAAAAAGAGTTGCTGCGGGAATTGTCCAAATTTGACGGGGATGCTCAAACAAGCGGGCAAAGCCAAAGTTTATTTGAAAGAATGAAAAAAGCATTTCTAGGTGAATAAACAGCTCGGTACTCATACACATGCATTTTTGATCATGCATGTGTATTTTTTATGTCATTCAGCGCACTCTAATAAAGAGAAAAGAAGACATCATGACCATGCGAGTGAACTCCAAAGTTTCGCCGTGACTTAAGATTGAAGCATAGATGAAAGACGATCGAAGTTCACATCAAAGATTGGACAAGGATGAAAGTGATGAGAAAAAAACTGAGTGTGTATTTTGACAATGAAGATGAAGCGATGAATGCCGCAACTAAGCTCAGAGCTGCCGGCGCTGCCATTTTGTCCGTGGAAGAAGTGGACGATGACGATCCGCATGATTTTCTCCCGATCAATGCTGCATGGCTCGGCGGCTTTCAAAACAACGTGCCCCTCGCTCCGAATTTATTTTACCCGTTTGAAGCGATCGATGAGGAGTTTGGGATTTTCAATGAAAGCTTTCCGCCGCCGAACAATCGCCGGCATAAAACGAAAACGATGGTTAGATTTGCGGTTGGGAAAGAAGAAGTGGGTCAAGCGATGAAGATTGTGACTGAAAACAGGGGGCGGCTTTGATGACGGAAAAAAATATTTTAGCTTACTTTCGTTCGCCTGAAGAAGCGCAAAGCGCAGCAACGAAGCTTCGCAGCTTGCGCATTGAAGATTTGTCAATCGAACGATTCAATCAATATCCGGGAGAAGGCGTGAGTCGGATGATGAATCCGATTAACGGAGACATCCCAAGTTTGGGGAAATTGACGCTTGATGCTGATTTCCCCAATCGCTCGGCAGGAATTATGGCTGCCATTGACCCGTCTGCAAGCGGAATGACCGACGGGAGACATGACGAGCTTATGGGCTATGATATTTTGATGACGGTTGTCGTGACCGAAGACGATCACGAAAAGGCGATGCGAGTGTTGGAAGCGTGCGGTGCAAGGATATAAATCCTTGCACCGTTTTTTGTTGTTGTGTAAAATGCGAATAATGCCAAAGGGAAAACGAAGGCATCTGAACGTGTTGCTCGAAGGGCAATTTAATGGGAATAAGGGACGGAGGGTTTCAAGATGGAATGGTATGAACTTTCAATTACAACGACAGAAGAAGCCAGCGATCCGATCGCGGCTGTACTGAACGAATGGGGAGCAGGCGGCGTGTCCATAGAAGAATCATGGCTGAAACATGAAGGGAAAGAAACGCCGCTTGGGGGATGGTATGAAGTTCCAAACAATGGCATTCCAATTGGAACGGCGATCATACGCGCATATTTTTCCAAGCAAGAGCCGTTCACGATGGAACAACTGAAAGAGCGCGCAAAGCAGTTGTTGGAGCAAGTGCAAGCATCAGGGTTGAAGGCAGCGCCGGGGAAAATTGACGTCGGAGTCGTCCGTGAAGAAGATTGGGCCGATGCTTGGAAAAAATATTATCATCCGGTTCGGGTGACGGAGCGGTTGACCGTGAAACCGCCTTGGGAACATTATGAGCCTGAGGCGAATGAAATCGTCATCGAGCTGGATCCCGGCATGGCTTTCGGGACGGGCACGCATGCGACGACAGTGCTGTGCTTGAAAATGCTGGAAAAGCATTTGAAGCAAGGGGATCATGTCATCGATGTCGGCACGGGCTCCGGCATTTTGGCTGCAGCCAGCGCGAAGTTGGGTGCAGACAAAGTGCTTGCATTGGATTTAGACCCGGTTGCTGTTTCAAGCGCAGAGGAAAATGCCCGCCTCAATGGACTGGAACAGCAGATCCAAGTGCGCCAGAGTGATTTGCTCGGGATTGTTGCAGGGCGGGATAATTTTGATAAAACAGAAGACGCGCATGCGAATCATCGAGAAGAGACGGCTTCTTATGAGAAGTTGAACGTAAATATTCCTGTTGACGCGGTAGTTGCAAATATTTTAGCAGATATTATTTTGCGTTTTGTGGATGATGCTTGGCGCATTTTGAAGCCCGGCGGAATATTCATTGCTTCCGGCATTATTGAGAAAAAACGCCGCGAGGTGGAAGAAGAGCTAAAAAAGACGGGGTTTCACATTTTGGAAACCGCGCAGGAAGGCGATTGGGTCGCCATCGTTGCCGGTAAAGCGCAGCGGTAAATCTTCCGGAAAGCAAGTCTCAAAATGAATCGTCATCATGCGCTGCCAGTATCCGGAATCCGATTGTTGCTATGGAATTGACGTGTGAAAAGTAGTATGATGGAACTAAACTTATGTTTGAATTCATGAAGCTATACAGGAGAATAGAGATGCAGCGATATTTTGTTTCGCCGGAGCAAATGACTGAACATCGCATACAAATACTCGGGGAAGATGCGCGCCATCTGATCCGAGTTTTGCGCGCAAAAAGCGGAGAACGCGTGATCGTCAGCGACGGAGCGGGGAGAGATTGGATCGCAGAGATCGAAAGCTTAGAGGACGGATGCGTGACTGCCGTGCCATTGGAGCGGTTGGAAGCAAGCGGAGAGCCGGCAGCAGAAGTTTGGATCGCTCAAAGCTTGCCGAAAGGGGACAAGTTCGAAACGGTGGTGCAGAAATGCACTGAACTTGGCGCATCGCGCATCATTCCGTTTACGTCCGCGCGCACCGTCGTCCGATACGAGGAAAAAAAGCAAGTCAAAAAACTAGAACGATGGCAAAAAATTGCGAAAGAGGCTGCGGAACAGTCGCATCGCTCAGCCATGCCGATCGTTGAACCGTTGTTATCATGGAATGAACTGCTGCGCTGTGCTTCGAGCGTGAATGCGCTCCTTTGCTACGAGCTGGAAAACAAACAAGGATTGAAAACTGTGCTGAAGGAGCTTCGCAGCCGGGAAGATGCCGCAAATCGGCCGTGGCTGATCATTGTCGGCCCTGAGGGCGGCTTAACGGAAGCGGAAGCAGCAGAAGCACAGAGCGCTGGTTGCATATCAGTCAGTTTAGGACGGAGAATATTGCGGACGGAGACAGCAGCGATGGCTGCACTTGCTTGCGTCATGTATGAATTGGATGAGATGACTTGATCACAATCATCGTTTTTTTGCACAACTTAAAAAGGGAGGAAAAAAAGAATGCCGA
>CALKAN010000166.1 GCA_937983035.1 uncultured Paenibacillaceae bacterium
TTGTCATTTTATTTTTAGCATTTTAATAGAATGATATAATTTGCATTATTTTATGTTATGAGCAAAATATACCAATTTTCGCGATTGATTTGGAATTTCACGGAAATTTTTTTGACAAAAAGCGTAAAAAAATAGTGACGAAATAGAGAAAATTATGTATATTAAATATAGGGGTCAATGTTCCGAAAGATAAATCGTGGGTCAGGAGCAACATTACATGGATTTCATATTGTTTAACTTGATTTCGATGTTTGAGAATGTCGCGGCTTTCTGCCTGATGTTTGCACTGTTTCGCTTCAAGGTGAAAGAATACTTCATACATATCTTGTTTGCGGCGTTCTTGATGTCCCAACTCTCCTACTATATGAGAACGGTCTTTGACTTTGGCAATATCGTGCCTTTCATGTCCATGGTTATGATGTTTTTGATGATGTGGCTTCTTTTCCAAGTGCAGATCTATTATGCGGGCATTATGTCATTGGTGACCTACATTGCATTTTCCAGCATTCAGGCATTGCTGGTGCTCGTTCAGCTGTCGGCAGGATGGCTGGAAGTCATCGAACCGTTTTCAAGCGCGGCCTATGTGAATCAACTCATCACTGCCTTAATTTCCCTTGCAGCAAGTTGGATTTTATTGAGGAAGAGGATCGGATTTACCTTCGTTCCTTTCAGCGAAAGCACACCTCTTCGATTAAGAGGCGAGAATTTATGGTACATTATTTTAATCATATTCCTTTCTATCTTCACAGGGATGAACTATTATTGGTTTTTTATTAAAATCGATCATATTTATTTAGTTTCAGTCATGTTTATCGTTTCGCTGTGTGTATTGCTGTATTTATCTTTAAGAAAGGAAAAACTGGATGATTGAAACAATTGCCCAGCGAATCGCGCATTGGATCAAAAGCGCGAATGAAGAAGAAACGGTTAGTGTAGACGTGATGAAGTATTCCTTGATGATCTTGCTGAATGGCATAGCCATAGCGGTTCTTTCAGTCATCATCGGCGCACTGACAGGGAAGCTGACCGAAACCGTCATCACGATGGCTGCTTTCGTCTCCTTGCGCTTCTTTTCCGGAGGCAGGCATTTGGGAAGTTCCGATTCTTGCGTGTTTTGGTCAACGCTGGCGATGGTCTCGCTTCCACATATTCCTGTTCCGCAGTGGATGATTGCAGGTTTGATAGTCGTTACTATGCTGATCGTGCTGCGTTTTGTACCCTATAACATGCATGAACAAGTTCGCTTTCCAGAAAAATGGTATCCGATGTTGAAAGCCATTTCATTCCTGCTTGTGAGCAGCAATTTCATTTGGTTTTCGGCTGATATTGCAAAGGCTTTCTTTTTCCAATCTTTATTTCTGATATCCTTTAAAGGAGGTGATAATAATGAAAAGAAAAGCAGCTAAATTAGCTTCGAATGGCCTTCATTCTGTTGCTAAATTTTTCGTTTCGACTGCTTCCAACTTCTTCTTTCATCAACCAGAACCTCCAAAAGAACTGTTGAAAAAATAACTTGCCCAAAAAATATGGAGATAGCTGAAATTCCGGCTGCTTGATTCAAGCAGCCAATTTTCTTTTCAAAAGCAAAAAAATTTGGTATATTAGAAGCATATACGGAGTGTCTGATATGATAATACCAGTCATTAAAAAAACAGATCGAAAAGACAGCGAAATGACCGTCCACATGCTTGATTTGAACGAAGTATGGTATGTCAGCGTTGAACGCGGCAAAAATGTCGTCTATCATACGAAAGACGGAGATTATTATCAGCCGAGTTCAATGGAACAAGTGTGGGCGTTTTTAAAAATGCACGGTTATACGAAGACCGATCGAGGGATTGTCGTCAATTTGAGCAATGTCACGCGGTTCGATGAAGACTTGGGCAAATTATTTTTTGACAAAGAAGTGCATAGACACTCCAAATTTGCAACGGTTGCTTTCAGCAATATACGTAAATTGAAAAAATTGCTTCAATCAAAAGGTAAACCATCAGACTAAGCAGCACCTGCCATCATCAGGTGCTTTTTTATTTGCTTCCATGTCCTTCGTTTCTCAGGCGGCGCATCTTTTCAGCTTGTTTCAAATATGTGTCATTCATGGACAGGCTTGTTCGTCATGCTATATAATATGAACATATTCAGTCTGTCAACCTGCAAACAGAAAGGTGTTTATGGAATGGATTTAAAAGACGTGAGAGAAGCGCTCGTTGTATTAATGGCGATTATCGGAACTTTCTTGTTCATCATCATATGGGCCAAGATTAAAAACAAAAAAAATGATTGATTCAGCATGAGATCACTTGTTGAAAGAGGGATGTTCAATGTACGTAGTGAATCAGGAGCGGATTGAAAACCGGCTGGCATTAATTCCTGCGGTCAATGAAGTTCTGCATCAAGTGCAAGAGCGTTGGAACGGCGACTTGTGTTACGCTTTTGCCCAGGAGAGAGCGCTTGTGCTCGCCATTGAAATTGTAACTGACGTAGGCAGCGACATGATTGACGGATTTATGATGAGGGAAGCGGCCAGTTATACAGACATCGTGGAGATTCTGGCAATGGAACAAGTATTTCGGAAAGAACTCGGCATGCAGCTGGTGAAACTCGTTGAACAGCGTGAGGCGCTTGTGCGTCAGTATGCAGATTTAGATCGTTCTTCCATCATGGAATTGGTAAAAACACTCCCGGATTGTTTGAATGAGTTTGCTGAAGCGGTCAGAACTTACTTGAAAAATGAAATTTGGTAAAAAAATTTATTTTTTTGATGTCTTCTTGTGTCAAAACGCTTATGATATACTTATATATAGTATTAGGCATAGGCATATAACCAGCAAAGGCATGGGCTTTCCATTCAGACGTCGCTGATGAGGAACTTGAGACAGCCGGATTTTTTTGAAGACGGGAGGTGTGGCATATTTCTTGGATGATTGAAATCAGCGTCTTGCTGATTGCGCTTGCTTTCATTGTACTCGTTGTGTATGTCGTGCAAGCTTTGCGCTCTGCCAAGACTTCGCTGGAAGAAACGAACCGCACATTGAGCCAAGTGCAGGATAAACTCGAACAATTGAGCCAAGAGACGATGCAGCTGCTGCAGAATACGACCCACATTACGTCTGATATCAAACAAAAATTGGCTGCAGTGGATAAATTGTTTGAATCAGCGAAGCAAGCGGGTGAAGCTGTGCATCAAGTCACTTCTTCCGCAAAGCAAGTCTCGGCTACCGTCGTCCGCACTGTCAATGAGAATGTAGAAGATGCGCTGAAAAATAACAAAAACCGCATTGCCGATGTGATGCAGTGGGCATCGATGGGTCTTGTTCTATGGCACAAGTGGAAGTCGTTAAATTCTGGCGGGAAGAAAGAATTGAATAAAGGAGATGACAATCATGTCGGAAAACAATAACAACATTAACAGCAAAGATTTTTTGCTGGGTGCAGTGATGGGTACGGTTCTCGGAGCAGTCACGGCTCTTCTGTTGGCGCCGAAGTCAGGCCGGGAATTAAGAAGCGATATTTCTGAACAATACCGGCAAGTAAGCACGAAAACACAAGAAATTGCGAGCAACGTCGGTGCGAAAACGAAGGAATTGGCCGAAACCGTAGGAGAAAAAAGCCAGGAATTAGCTGGGAAAGCAAAAGAATTGGCGGAACATCTTGCGGAAGATTTGAAGTCTTTGCGCAAGTCGCGTGAAGAAGTTGCCGGAACGGCAGAGACGTTAGCGTTGGAAACTCCTCAGACAAACACGCAAGACGCTTCTTCTTCAGATGATGATATCAAACAATGATTACAGACGAAAGCGCCGGGCTCTTCATGCAATCGCGAAGAGTCCGGCGCTTTTGCTAAGGCAAGTTTTCTCTGTACTCCGTCGGTGAGCAGCCGTAACATTTCTTAAACTGCTTGGAAAAATAAAGCGGGTCGCTGAAGCCGACGGAAGAGGCGACTTCCTTGATTGTCAGCGGTTTTTCCAACAGCTGCTTTGCACGTTCCATCCGAACTTGGAACAAATATTCTTTAGGCGACATGCCTGTATATTGCTTGAATATTTTTGACAGGTAAGTCCGGTGATAACCGAGACTTTGAGCCATCTCATCGATCGTGATCGCATTGGAATGCTGCAAGTTCAGCCATTGCATCGCTTGCTCGACTTGAAGTTCCGTATGCGACTTCTGTTCGTTTTCCACTTTGTGATGTTTTGACTGTTTGATATAATCGCCCATGAGAAGCATGAAATAACCGGTTGCTTCCAAAGCGGCTGCATGATCGCCCCGTCTGAGCGATTGCAATATTTTGGCGAATATCACTTGTGTTCTTTT
>CALKAN010000167.1 GCA_937983035.1 uncultured Paenibacillaceae bacterium
TGATGTTCAAAAAACAAGCAATATGCGGCCGAAACGTCTGAATCCCTTTCAATTGAAAACTGCTCAGCTCGCAAACGAACCACTCCGCTTCCGCATGCTCCGCCACCGCTTCGCACAGCGGCAGGCCGATATTGCCGGCTGTTACTGCTTTGAAACCTGCTTCTGCCAGCATTTGCCCGACCCAAGTTGTCGTCGTAGTCTTTCCATTGGAACCGGTGATGCCGATGATGGGGGCTTCTGTCAAATGACAGGCGATCTCTACTTCCGTAATCACTTCGATGCCCAGCTCTGAAGCTTTGCGAAGCGGAGGGATATGATAGGGGATGCCGGGGTTTTTGACGATAAAAGCAAGATTCGGATGAATCAAAAAATCGGGATGACCGCCGCATATGACGCGCATCCCCTCTTGTTCCAATTCATCCGCTTCAGGACATTCCTCTCTCGTTTTTCGATCATTGATCGTCACTTGAATCCCATGTTTGTGCAGAAGCCTGGCCGCTGCCCGGCCGCTGCGTGCAAGCCCTAAAACTAACGCTTCTTGTCCTTTGTAATGCGCTGGATGCTTCATCTAAATTACAACCCCTTGTTGATCCATAGTCCTAACACGGCGAAAAGCAGTCCAAACATCCAAAACGTAATGACGATCCGCCATTCTGACCACCCGGTCAATTCGAAATGATGGTGGATCGGACTCATCTTGAATACGCGCTTTCCCCTCGTTTTAAAAGATACGACTTGTATGATGACTGATAACATTTCGATAACGAAAACACCGCCGATCACAACGAGCAGCAACTCCGATTTCGTCAAAATCGCCAAAGCAGCCAGACCGCCTCCGATCGCAAGGGAACCTGTGTCGCCCATGAATACTTTTGCCGGATGGGCGTTGAAGATTAAAAATCCGAGCACTGCGCCGATCATCGCTCCTGCAAAAACCGCTGATTCCGGTTCGGTCATCAGCAAGGCAATGACCGCGTAGGCTCCAAATGCAATCGCGCTCGTCCCTGCCAAAAGTCCATCCAAACCGTCCGTAAAATTGACTGCATTCGTCGTGCCGAGCATCACAAGAATGACAAACGGATAATAGAGCCAGCCGAGCGGCAAAGAAACATCAGCAATGGGAATGTATAAATTCGTGTCATGTCCGAGCTGCGCAAGCATCCAGCATATGACGACCGCGCACAGCAATTGGCCAAACAATTTCTGTTTGGCCGTCAGCCCGAGCGAACGCTTAAACACTATGGCGATGTAATCGTCCAGAAATCCGATCAATCCGAATCCGAGGGCGGCAATCAACAGGATGTAAAATTTGTAGCCGTAATCGCCGGCAAAACGGAAAAAAGCCAAGGCGAAAGCAAGCAGTATGATCGTGCCCCCCATCGTGGGCGTGCCTGCTTTCTTCAGATGTCCTTGAGGCCCGTCTGTGCGAATTTGCTGGCCGAATTTTAATTTTCTCAATATGGGAATAAAGAGCGGCCCGATGATCACTGCAAGCACAAAGGCTGCCCCCATCGTAAACATCACGACTCTAAAATCCATCCTGTCACTCCCCCTCTTCCTGAAGCAATCCTTCGATCACTTCTTCCATTTTCATCCCCCGTGATCCTTTCACTAATATCATGTCATTTTTCCGGATTGATTTGCGCAAGCTTGCGGTCAAATCTTGTTTGCTTGCAAAAGAATGCACTTTTCCGTGCGGATACCGTTCTCTGGCTGCATCCGCTATATGGCTGGCAAGTTCTCCGTAAGTATAAATTTCATCGATCTGACCGGGATCCAGTTCAGCGCCGATTTCGCGGTGGAACTTCACTTCATCAGCCCCTAATTCGAGCATGTCAGCCAGCACTGCGATCTTGCGCCCTTTGCCTTCCAATTCAATCAACGCTTGAATCGATGCGCGCACAGAGGAAGGGCTGGCATTGAAAGCTTGATTGTACACTTTAGCGCCAGAAGGAAGCATGACTACATCTGCCCGCATCCCGGTAATTTTTAACTCAATCAGCCCTTGCCGAATGGCATCTTCAGATACGCCCAGCCGTTTCATGCAGACGGCTGCCGCGGCCGCATTAAGCACATTATGCTTGCCGAATATCGGAATGAACAGAGGCTGGCTCCATCCGTTCAGCCGAAAACAGCACGCTTCCTTCACCGGATCTTGCTTCAGCTCCTGCAAATAATGATCATTCGCTTCGCTCAGACCGTAAGAAATTCGCTCGATGCTGGAATCGCATGAATAACCGCACGCCTGCTCGAAGTCCTCCATATCGAACAATTGGCGGAGCAAAGGTTCGTCGCCGGGATATATGAGCACCCCGTTCGACTTCATGCCTGCGATAATCTCGAGCTTCGCTTTGGCAATTTCAAGCCGCGATCCAAGCTGAAGCAGATGCGCCTCTCCGATATTCGTAATGACGGCTGCATCCGGATTGGCAATCTTCGACAGCAGCTCAATTTCGCCCCTGCCGCTCATGCCCATTTCGAGCACCATCCATTCTGCATCCTCATCTGCTTCCAAGATGGTCATCGGAAGGCCGACATGATTATTCAGGTTCCCTTCAGTATAATGAACTTTTCCCCATTTTGAAAGAATAGAAGTCAACATGTCTTTCGTTGTCGTTTTTCCGTTGCTGCCGGTGACCCCTATGACTTTAACCGATAATTGCTGCCGATACGCTCTCGCCATATTGTGCAATGCTTTCAGCGTATCCGGAACGATAATGAGCGGCCGGTCTTTCGGAGGATGAGGCCGGTCTTGCTGCCAAAGGGAAGCAGCCGCCCCCTTGGCAAAGGCATCCTGAACGAAATCGTGCCCGTCAAAACGATATCCGATATTCAGCGGAACAAACAACTCGTTTGGCTGCGTCGTTCTCGAATCTTGCGATACGCCTGTGATCAACATATTCTCATCCGCCGCGCCGGTCAAAGTTCCGCCTGCCATTTCTGCCAATTGCTTCAAAGTGCGCTTAATCAATGCATGATACTCCTTATCGCTTGTTTTGCTTCCAGCCGATCATCAAAAAACATTCGCTGTCCTTTCATTTCTTGATATGTCTCATGTCCTTTCCCCATGATTAATACTACATCACCGGGGTTTGCCCATTCAATGGCTTTTTGGATGGCAGCTCTGCGATCCTCAATCAATGTAAGCTTCTCATCGCCGGCGCCTGTTTGGCGAATTCCTTCCGCGATGTCGTTCATAATCGCCGCAGGATCTTCATTGCGCGGATTGTCAGTCGTAACGATCACATGATCGCTCAGTTCGGCGGCAATCTTGCCCATCACCGGACGCTTGCCCCGGTCGCGGTCTCCGCCGCATCCAAACATGCAGCAAATGTTTCCTTCAGCAAATTCGCGCACCGTGCGCAGCACCTTTTCCAACCCGTCCGGCGTATGCGCATAATCGACGATTACCAGAAAAGGTTGACCGGCTTCGATCATTTCCATCCGTCCTTCTACAGGGGACGCTTCGCTTAATGCAGATGCTGCATCCGCCAATGAAATCCCTTCAGCCAAAGCTGCCGCAGCAGCTGCCAGCGCATTGTATATATTAAATTTGCCAAGCAGCTTCATTTTCACTTCTGCAGATTCGCCAAAGGCAGTCAAACGAAAAACGGTGCCTTCAGCGGTTAAAGCAATTTCACCGGCCCGCACGTCAGCAGGCTCGTCGATGCCTAAGTAATTATATGCGCAGCCGTTAACTTCGATAATTCCCGGCTGGCTGGATCGTCCGCATTCAAGACGGCGTATTTCTGCCGTCCGCGGTCTGCGACAAACGCATTGCCTAATCTTGAAAACAACAAGCCTTTCGCCGCAAGATAATTTTCCATCGTTCCGTGAAAATCCAAATGATCCTGCGACAAATTAGTGAAAACAGCCGTGCGGAAATCACAGCCGATCACCCGGCCGAACTCCAGCGCATGACTCGAAACTTCCATGACGCAATATTCCGCGCCGCTGTCGATCATTTGTCGAAAGCTTCGCTGCAAAATGTGTGCTTCTTGCGTCGTATTGTTCACCGCATAAATGTCATTTCCGATCTTCATCTGAATCGTGCCCATCAGGCCTGCCTTCTTATTTTGGCTGACCAAAATTTGCTCGATCAAGCTTGCCGTGGTTGTTTTGCCATTCGTGCCTGTAATGCCGATCAACTTCAAACGGCTGCTCGGAAATCCGTAAAAATGAGAAGCAATGGCCGCCATGGCATAGCGCGTATCCTCATGGATCAACTGCGGCGCATCAACTGGCAGCCTTTCCTGCACGAGCAGCGCAGCCGCGCCGTTTTGAAGTGCTTCTTCCGCATATTGATGGCCGTCGAATCGTTTGCCGCGAATGCAAACAAACAAATCGCCGGGCTTTACTTTGCGCGAATCCATTTCGATGCCGGATATTTGAATTTCGCCGTCCCCTTCCAGCCGGACTTTAAACAAAACATCTGCCAGTGCACGAAGTTTCATCTTCAACCACCGCCTGCTTTTATTTACTCAGACTTCTGATTAGATTCTGGTGGAGTGGATAAGTAAACGCGAATCGTCGAACCTCTCTCTACCTTCTCGCCCGGCTTGGGCGCTTGGCTGACGACAACCGATCCGGAACCGGATTGCGCCAACCGAAAATGAGGATTGAGGTAATGGTAAAGTTCGCTTGTTTCCATGCCGACTAAATTCGGCACTTCCTCGTAAACGACATCTCCATATACATATTCTCTTTCAATTTGACTTTGACGCGGCTCCACTCCAAGCACTCGAAGCGTATCTTCCATCACATTGCGGACGATCGGCGCAGCGACTAAACCGCCGAATTGAATCCCTTTCGGGTTGTCTACGGCAACATAAATGACTACTTGCGGATCGTCTGCCGGCGCAAAGCCGACAAACGAAACGATATGTTCATTCGGTGAATAACGCCCATTGACTACTTTTTGCGCCGTTCCTGTCTTCCCTCCTACCCGATAGCCTTCAATATATGCATTTCGTCCCGTGCCTCTGGCAACAACGCTTTCCAGCGCCTCTCTGACTAAAACGGATGTTTCTTCGGATATGACCTGCCTGACGGCTTGCGGCTTATTTTCTTTCACGATTTCGCCGGTTTCAGGATGAATCCAAGCTTTCGCAAGATACGGCTTATAAAGCGTGCCTCCGTTGATCGCAGCAGATACGGCGGCCGCTTGCTGAATCGGGGTGACTGACACCCCTTGGCCGAACGACGTCGTTGCAAGTTCCACGGGTCCTACCCGATCCAGTTTAAACAAAATCCCATTTTCTTCTCCGCCGAGATCGATGCCCGTCTTTTGTCCGAAACCAAAATTGCGAATGTATTCAAACAGTTTTTCTTTGCCTAATTGCTGACCTAAGATGACAAAGGCAGGGTTGCAGGAATTTTCTACCCCTTCCAGAAACGTTTGGGATCCGTGTCCGCCCCGTCTCCAACAGCGCAGCCGGCTGCCTGCCACTTCGATATGTCCGGGATCATGAAAACGATCGTTGTGCAAATTGATTTTCCCTTCCTCAAGCGCGGCTGCCAGCGTAATGATTTTGAAAGTGGAGCCGGGCTCGTAAGTCATCCAGATCGGCAAATTGCGATTGTAAGCACTCGATGGATACGCTTGATAGTTGCCAGGTTCATAGTCCGGCCGCGAAGCCATGGCCAAAATTTCGCCGGTGTTTGGATCCATGGCGATTCCGATCACGTGATCGGGCTGAAATGTTAACACCGCCTGATCCAGCTCGCGTTCCAATATCGCTTGGATTCGTTTGTCAATCGTCAATTGAAGGTGCAAGCCGTCCTTCGGCTGCATGAATTCATCAGAAGTATTCGGGATCTCTCTTCCGCTTGCGTCCGCCATAAACGAAATTGATCCATTCACGCCTTTAAGAAGCTCGTCATGATACGATTCTACTCCTGTTAAACCTTGATTATCAATGCCGGTAAAGCCGAGAACATGGGAGGCTAAATTGCCGAACGGGTAGTAGCGCTTGTAATCTTCCGTGACAACAATTCCCGGAAGATTCATCTTGCGAATTTCATCCGCTTTTTCCATTGAAATTTTGCGGCCGCCCGGCTGAATGTTCACGATCATCGTTTTTTTCGTGATCAGCTCGAACAGCTGCTTCTCCGTCATCGGCAAGACGGATGCAAGCATTCTGGCGGTCATTTCCGGGTCTTTAATCTGAACCGGAATGGCCATCACCGTCGGCGCAGAAATATTGTAAACTAATCGCACGCCGTTGCGATCCCAAATTTCGCCCCGTTCTGCGGCAAACGGAATGTTTCTTCTCCATGATTCCTCCGCCTGTTCCGACAATTCTGCGCCGAGAACGAGCTGCACATAGCCTAGACGCACGAGCAGCGCCGCATATAATATGAGACCGGCAATCAATGCAATGAACAATCTTTTTCTCAGCGTTACGTTGGATACTCGCATGCTCTTCCCCCCGGGCATATTCATGTCTCATATCAAGACTATTCCGCTGTGCCCGGAATTAGAACAAGCCTTTCACATTAGCAATGTGAAGATGTTATCCTTCTGTTTCTTCCGCTTGATCCGTTTCCTGCTCTCCATCCAGCGCTTCATCCGGCTCTTCGAAAGATGCCGGCGCCAGTTCCAGCGTTAAACGCCGATCCTTGCCGCTGTATGTCATCGATTGGGAAACGACGTAACCTTCGCCGTCTACATCGCAATCCAATTCCAGCAGCAAACAAACTTGAAGCGCATCGCGCAGCGAACGGCCGGTAAGATCAGGAATTTGCGCATCTTTAGGATCGCTTGTCAGCAAATACACCTCGCTGCCTTCGGCTAGTTTCGTGCCTGCTTTCGGATGCTGCGTCTCCACCTCCTGCCCGTTTCCGAGCACAACCGGCTGCAGTTTGGCGCGTTCCACCCGGTTCACCGCATCTGCCAAGCTTCTTCCTTCTGCGTCGGGCGTCTCAATAAACCATCCATCATCAACGTTCATGCCCATCGTCTCACTTCTTGACACGCCAAGATACCTCAAACTTTGCAGCATGATTTCCTTGAATACCGGAATCACCACGCTGCCTCCGAGCGTATAATTGCCGCCGATATCCGGATCATCCACGGTTACTATGACGGCGATGCGCGGATCATCCACCGGGGCAAAACCGACGAAAGACAAAATATAATGTTCATTGGAATATTTGCCGTCGATGACTTTCTGCGCCGTGCCCGTTTTCCCCGCGATCCGGTACCCCTCAATATAAGCGCCTGAACCTGTTCCGATTTCTCGGTCTGCGATGACTTGCTCCAGATACAGCGCCGTTTCTTTGGCTGCCGCTTCGCTCAAGACGCGCCTGACCACTTGAGGAGTGTTTCTTGCAATCACTTCCGAAGTTTCCGGATCAATCACTTCTTTCACGATGTACGGCTTCATCAATTTCCCGCCGTTGGCAATCGCGGCAACTGCGGTAATTTGCTGCAATGCAGTGACGCTGATCCCTTGCCCGAACGTAGATGTTGCCACTTCCATCGGTTGATAGATTCGGATGCTTCCTTTGGCTTCACCCGGCAAGTCAATGCCGGTCGGAGCGCCAAAGCCGAACTTCTGATAATACTCTATCAATTTATCTCGTCCCAGCATTTCGCCCCATTTAACGAACGCGACATTGCTGGAACGCTTCAAGCCTTCCAAATAAGAAATTTCACCCCAGCCGACCCAGTTGTGATCCGAGATCGTTCCTCCCGGAACTTTGATGCGTCCAGACTGAAATTTAGCTTCTGGATCAAACAAGCCTTCTTCGATCGCTGCCGCCAATACAAACACTTTAAACGTCGAACCAGGCTCATAAGCGTGCGTCACGCTGAAATTGTTAAAATCATGAAAAGATTGGAAATCCCAATAAGAATTCGGATTGAAATTCGGAAAATTGGCCATGCCTAATATTTCCATCGTATTCGGATCGACCGCGATCGCGGACATGCTTAGAGGAGAATATTTTTCATAGGCCGCTTTCATCGCTTCTTCGATATACAGCTGAATATTCTCATCAATCGTAAGCCGAAGATCGTTGCCGTCCTGCGCCGGATTATAGATCACTTTGGCGCCTGGAAGTTCATAGCCTTTGGCATCTTGTTCGTATTGTATGTTCCCGGGCGTGCCGCTCAATTCAGAATGATAGTATTGCTCAAGTCCATAAACCGGTTCCCCTTCCATATTAATATAGCCAAGAACATGCGCGGCCATATCTTCAGCCGGATAATATCTTTTGTACGTTTCCTCCAGATGAATCGCTCCGTATAAGTTCCTTTCTTCAATGACCCTCATAATTTGGTCTGCTTTTCTTTTTTCAATCTTCCATCCTTCGCTGCGTATTTCCCGTTGCACATAAAAAGCCCCGTCTTCCCGCCGGGCAGTGACTAACTCACGCAATCGCTGCCGCTTATTCCCATCGGTCATTTCCAATATGGGCGCCAAAGCCTCGACCACTTCATCTTCCAAGCCTTTCTCATTAATTAATCGCGGGTTAACGGAGACGATATAAGAAATGGCATCCTGAGCCAGAACTTTATTGTTGCGATCATAAATCGTTCCTCTGATCGGCACGAGCTGCCTGCTCTTTTCCCAAATCGACTGCGCTTTCTGCATCAAATCACCGGCGCTGACCACTTGCAGCCAATACGTCCTGCCAATCAGCGCTGCAAAAGCCAGCGTAATGAATATCGCGATGATCAATGCTCTGATTTTTGTTTTTGCATGCATAAGCATTCCCCGTCCTGTTTATTGATGTGACGCGATCGCTGTGCTTTGGCTTGATTTTAATCGGACAGGACTAACCACGCTGACGACGTCTTCCTCAGAGGGAGAAAATCCAAGCTGTCTTGCTTCTTCCAGCAATCTCTTCGGTTCTTGCAATTTTCTGACTTCCAGCTTAAGCATTTGATTTTCTTTATGCAAAACTTGCAATTCTGACTCCAATTCGTGTATTTTCGTATTCATTTCATAGATTTGAGCATACTTAAAAATGACGCTCCCGGCAACCACAGCACAAAAAATGATCGCAAAGAGATACAACAATTTTTCTTTCGCAGGGATCACTGCTTTGCGCACCACGGTGCGTTTCTTCACAGATGTCCTGACTTCATCGGCAACATATGCCTCTTTCACTGCCAAGTTTCCCTGGACCATTCTAGACATGTGCGGTTTCCTCCTCTAATTTCTCAGCAATGCGCAATTTCGCTGACCTCGCTCTTGGATTTTCCGCTGTCTCCTCCGGTTTGGGCACGATCGGCTTGCGATGAACCGGCCGCAATAACGGAACTTTTCCGCAGGCGCATACGGGAAAATCCGGAGGACAAATGCATTTTTGGTTCCATTTCGCAAAAATTTGTTTGCACAAGCGGTCTTCCAGCGAATGAAACGTAATGACCGCTGCCCTGCCGCCGGGATTCAAGCTGTATATCGCATCATCCAAAGCTTCTTCGAATGCTCCAAGCTCATCATTCACCGCGATCCGAATCGCTTGAAAACTTCTTTTGGCTGGATGCGGACCTGTTCTCCTCGCTCTGGCCGGGATCGCTGATTTAATAATTTCAACTAATTCTCCGGTCGTGCGAATCGCCTTTTTCTGCCGTTCTTCCACGATTCGCCTTGCAATCGCGCGCGAAAACTTTTCTTCCCCGTAACGAAACAATATATTTGCAAGTTCCGATTCTTCCCATTCATTCACAACAATTTCAGCCGTCAGCGCATTCGATCTGTCCATTCGCATGTCAAGCGGCGCATCGTGATTATAGCTGAACCCGCGTTCTCCTTCGTCAAGCTGAGGCGATGACACGCCGAGGTCAAACAAGATTCCGTCTACTCCCCGTTCCGAATCATGTCCCTTGGCACGCAGATCGAATTGCTTCAACACTTCGCTTAAACGGCGGAAATTGCTTTTTACCAGTCGAACGCGGTTTTCGAAAGGCGCCAATCTTTCCTTTGCATGACGAAGCGCAGCATCATCTTGATCGAGGCCGATGAGCAGGCCGTCGTCATTCAACCGGGCAGCAATTTCCGCGCTGTGTCCGGCCCCTCCGACCGTGCAGTCGACATAGATGCCGTCAGGTTTAATATTGAGGCCATCTACAGCTTCTTGCTTTAGTACAGTCACATGATGAAACAACAGCCTTCCTCCTGACATGGTTATAAGTCGAAATCAAAATCTACAAGCTTTTCAGCAATATCATTAAACGATTGTTCAGATTCGGCAGCATAAGCTTCCCATCTTTCTTTCGCCCAAATTTCCACGCGGTTGGATACGCCGATGACGACCGTTTCCTTCTTAATCTGGGCATGTTCGCGCAAATTCGCCGGTATATTTACCCTGCCCTGCTTATCCAAATCGCATTCAACAGCGCCGGAGAAAAAAAACCGGGTAAACGCCCTTGCATCAGCCTTCATCAACGGGAGGGATTTTAATTTCTTTTCCAGCATCGTCCATTCAGAAGCGGGATAAACGAACAAACAGTTGTCAAGACCGCGCGTAATGACGAATCCAGACCCGAGCAGCTCCCTGAATTTGGAAGGGATGATCATGCGGCCTTTTTCGTCAACGCTGTGCTGATATTCACCCATGAACATGTTCGCTGTCCCCTCCTTCCTCCCAAATGGACCACTTTCCACCACTTTCCACCACTAACATTTAATACATTCTCCGAAAGAAAAAAAAATCCTGCTGTAATAGCAGAATTTTTTTAAAACTTTTATCATTTTGCCTATTCGCTGCGCCAGCTTTCCAAATATTTTTGCTGCGTTTCCGTCATCCGGTCCAGTGAGATGCCGAGTGATTCCAGTTTGAAACGAGCGACTTGTTCATCGATTTCGTATGGAACGTTTTCTACGGAAGCTCCGATCGTTTCATAATGTTCGTTCACATGCTTCAAGGACAATGCCTGCAGCGCAAAAGTCATGTCCATGATTTCGGCAGGATGGCCGTCGCCTGCAGCCAAATTCACG
>CALKAN010000168.1 GCA_937983035.1 uncultured Paenibacillaceae bacterium
TTCATCCATGTCTGCAGGATGCGCATAGTTGTGGACGACGACAACTGCCTTTGTTTTGGCAGTAATTTTCGCTTCCATGTCTTTTGGGTCCAAACATAACGTTTGCGGATCGATGTCTGCGAGCACGACGGAAGCGCCAAGCGAAAGCGCGGGCAAAGCTGCCGCCCAATAAGAGATGCTGGCGCAAATAATTTCATCGCCTACTCCGACTTTGCACCCGTACATTGCGCCGAGCAATGAATTCGTTCCGTTGTTGAAAGCAAGCGCATATTTCGTTCCATGCCATTGTGCCATTTCTTCCTCGAACTTCAATGTAACGTCCGTGCCCGACATCGTTCCTGCACGCAGGACTTCTAACGCGGCTGCTTCATCTTCTTCCGTAATGATGGGCCATTTGAACAGACTCGGATCATGTTGTTGAACCGCTTTTTCGCCGCCCAACAATGCCAACCTCTCCATTTTATTCCATTCCTTTCTGAAATATCATCATTCATTTTTATGAAATTGGCTGGTTTGTTATGATCATACTCGAAATCAATGTCGAATACGCGTCATTCATTTACTTTATTAGGACATTTTTTGAACTCAATCTTTATTTCGGCATAAATATAGTCAGCATTGAGTTTTCATCATCATCATTTCGGCTTGAATATATGCTTCGTTGGATTTTAAGCAGCTTCAGCATGTTGTTTTGAACACAAATGGCACTAAAGGCCGCAGCGTCCTTTAATTGTTGTTCTTTCATTCAGAAGCGAATGTCCATATATGCTGCAGGCAGGCCGAAAATGACGATGCTTTACTGGGCAAACAGATTGATTATGCTATAATAATAAGAAATTTTTATAATGGGGTCATAAGAGGAGGAACCATGAGCAAATATCGTGTATTGGCAGTAGATTTAGACGGCACTTTGTTAAATGACGAAAGCTTGATCGAAGAAAGCACAAAATATTGGATCAAAAAAGCAAGCGAAATGGGAGTTACAACCGTATTTTCAACAGGACGCGGCTTGCCGCGGGTCAAGCATTTCATGAATGAATTGCAGTTGAACGCGCCGATGGTGTTAGTCAATGGCGGAGAAGTATGGCGAGACTATGAACGAGTGCATTCCCGTTATTTTTTAGATAATGAGCATGTTCGTCAGCTGCATCAGCTTGCCGTGGAACACGGCGCGCATTACTGGGGATATAATCTTGAAGCTATCGTCGGGCCGAAGTCATGGACGGATGAGATGTTTGAAGTGGATTGGCTGAAGTTTGGCATGAGCCATAAAGACGATGAGACGATGAGATATTTATGGAAGACGGTGGAAGAATGGGGCATCGTTGAAGTTACCGGGAAATCTCATCAAAGCATGGAAATCACAGTGAAAGGAATTACGAAAGAAAGCGGTTTGCGCGAAGTGTGCGAATTCATGGATATCAGCATGGATGAGATCATTGCTGTCGGAGACGGTCCGAACGATTATGAAATGATTAAAGCGGCCGGCCTGGGCGTGGCCATGGGAAACGCAGACGAAGAAATTAAGAAGGTTGCAGATGTCATTACAGATACGAACGTAAATGACGGCGTTGCCAAAGTCATTCAGCAGTATATATGCGGTTTGTCTCCGCAAGAGGTTGCGCAAAGCAGCAAATGAATCGGATGTGATTGGGCACCAATGCGAGCAATGTTAAACGAGTTGCAACGATTTATGCTGCGCAGGCGCAATGTGCAAGAAATCTTATGCCATTGATCTGTATGGATGAAGCCCGCAATCCGTGTTGCCTTCGTGTTAAATGCAGCGGATGCGGGCGTTTTGTTTTGCTGATGAACACATTTGTCGCTGCGTCTCATTCCGCAGATTTTCACATTCAAGAAAGAACGTTGCGATAAAAATGTTGACAGCGTTTTCACGTCTATTTATAATAAACATCATATGGTATTACCATTATACTAGTTTCATGAGAAAAAGGAGGGGGTTGGACGGTTATTCGCTTTTATGAAATTCAGCCATTGCTTTCCGATCGCGATAAAGAGAATGAAAAGAGAAAATTGCGTGGGAGGAGATTCAAGTGAAAAAATATGTTTTGCTGCTCATCACGATCGTGCTGTGCTTGACAGTTGCTGCTTGCGGCAGCGAGGAGGAAAGTGCGGTCAATCGTGAGCAGGAACAAGTTCAAGGGCAAGGACCAGGACAGGAGGTTGCGCAGAAGCAGCCGGAGAATGAACAAGATTCGAAGCAGCAACTGATCGACGAAGCGGTCAATGCCCCGGCAGAGATTACAATCGCTTATCCTTTTGCCAGTGAAGAGTTGTATGAAGGACGGTTTGGCGAACAAATCAAACAAAAATTTCCTCATTATACGATTCACTTCTTAGAAACGAGCACGAATGCTGATAACCAACTGGCTGATATTTTAGCAACGCGGCCCGTCATAGACATCATTTTCAATTCATATGGTTCCATTTATGATAATTTGTTCAACTTAGGCTTGAATGCGGACATGAGTGATTTAATTACGAAATACCAATACGATCTTCAACAGTTTCAGCCTTCTTTGTTGGATTTGATTAACGAGATGGGCGGCGGAGAAATATTCGGATTGCCTTGGCTTACCGGCGGATTCGTATTTTTGTACAATAAAGACATTTTCGATCAATTCGGCGTAGATTATCCTTCGGACGGCATGACATGGGATGAAGTGCATGAGCTTGCCCGCACGATGACGCGCACGGCAGATGGTGTAAACTACTACGGATTAACGATGCAGCATGAACATCTTGTTGGAAGAAATCAGCTCGGCGCTCATTTCTTTGATCCTGAGACGAACGAAGCTGCGATGACGAGCGATCTTTTTCGAAAAGTCGTGCAAAATTTAGCTCGTTTTTATGATATTCCCGGCAATGAGCTTCATCCGTCGATCACGGCGAACAATCTGTTCCAAGTCGAGCAAGTGGCAGCGATGTTTATTGGCACGGACGGACATATACAGATTACGGCCAAAGCTTTGACGAATTGGGACATCGCTGAATTCCCCGTATTTTCTGATATGCCCGGCGTTGGGTTCGCTCCATTTCCGGAGTTTGTGAACATGACAAGTTTAAGCGGAAATCGGGATGCAGCATTTCAAGTATTAACTTATATCGTTTCGGAAGAGCAGCAGCAATGGAGAGCGAGCAATTTAGGTTTTGTTCCCACTTTAAAAGATACGGATAAAATTATGGAAAATTACGGAACGACGATACCAGGACTGGAGGACAAAAACTTGAAAGCCATCATTCCTAAACAGTACGCTAATTTGCAAGCGACGCCTTTTTATTCCATTGGACTTTCTGAGATGGGACAGCTGTTTAGAGAGTATGTGGGAGGCAAAGACTTAAACACAGCGCTCAGAGAGCGAGCCAATCAAAAAGTGCAAGAAAAATTAGCCGCTCAGTAATGCGATGACGCTTAGCAATTCGCTGTATAATTGTGCAAATGCAGAGCTTGTTCTCAGCATCGATCGGTGAAGCCGCTTGATATTGTGGTATTACCATCATATGATGCTGGTCAGCAGGGAAAGCCGCTGGCCGCCGGAACGGTTCCAAGTCCGCTGGGTGCAATATTTAATAGCGCTGGGAGCGGTTGCAGCGGCAACACGCCCCGTGTGACAGAAGTCAAGCTCATTTATGAACAATTGGAAGAAGAGATGATTAGTCAGCCATGCCCAGATGTTGTTTCAACCGCCGTTTGGCCAGTTCGCGGTCGCCTGATTGAAGCGCGGCGATGTATGCTTCGTGTTCAGCAGTAATCTGCTCATAAGTTTTGGCAGCGTCATGTCCGCTTGGAAAGTTGGCGATGAACGGTTCGCACATTTTCACGTAGGCTTCATTTTGCAATGCGCCGATAATCCGCATATGGAACCGTTCATCTTCGCCCTTGCTGGACAGTTGGATCGCCTCGAGAAAGTGAGGATTGGACGAATCCCCATTCCATTGATCAATGGCTGCCGCCTCGAGCATATAACGAATTTCCAGCATGTCCGCCGCGTCGTCCTTGTTCATTTGCAGTGCGAAGCGCAAATTTTCTGTCATCGGCTGAAAAAAGTGATCAGACACATAGGAGCCTTCTCCGTGCCGGATTTCCAAGATGCCGATGCTTTCAAGCGCATGCAGCGCTTCCCGCAAAATCGTGCGGCTGATATTCATCATTTGGCATAAATCTCGTTCCGAAGGAAGTCGGTCGCCCGGAGAAAGTCCGTTGTTCAAAATATATTGTTTAATGCTTTCAACGACCATTTTGCTCAATGTATATCGTTCTGTTTTATCTATCGGTTTCATTATCATCCATCCTAGCGCAGCAACAGCTGTTATTGCAGCAGTTTTCATTTAATTGACAACATTGTTCAGAATGATTACGATTATTATATTAGCATTAGGCTGGTCATACCACAAGCGAGCAACGAAGAAAGAGGTTATAGATCGATGCTGTGCATACCAGAAAGAAACAATTTATCTCGCATTGTCAGCGATCGCATTAAGCAATACATTGTAGACAACAACTTGACAGCCGGCAGCAAGCTCCCATCTGAAAAACAGTTTACCGAGATGCTCGATGTCAGCCGCACGGTCGTTCGCGAAGCGCTGAAATCGTTGGAAACGTTGGGCATTCTAAAAATTAAATCCGGTGACGGCATTTATGTGGACGAAGTGTCGCTCCGGCCGGTGATCGATCAAGTTTCTTTTCATTGGAGAGACGATAAAAAAAGAATGAAAGAGTTGCTGGCGACGCGGCGCGTGCTGGAACTGGGCGCCATTGAGATGGCAATCGAACAGTATAACTTGGAGATTATTGAACAGATGGAGCTTTGCAATGAACGAATGGAAGAAAAGATGTTGAGGAAACAATCGTCGATTGAGGAAGACATCGCTTTCCATCGCTTATTGTTTAAAGCAACGGAGAATGATACGTATTACGAGCTGAGCGAAGTAGTGATCGATTTCTTTAATGCGATTCGCCAAGTGCATTTAAGCAAGGCGGATGCGCTGCGGCAATCGCTTGAAGAGCATCGCAGCGTCGTGCGTTACATTCGGGAGAAGAATGCTGCCAAAGCAAAGGAAGAGATGGAGAAGCATCTGCAGCCGCTGAAGCATTATATTCAACATTAAGGAGCGGCCGCTTCCTCACTTATGGTCATACCATCTTATCTCTATGCAATCATGCATATTTTAAAATGGCAGAAAATATTGACCTTGAAATTCGGTCGATTAATCAATTGTTTGAAAATGTTGGGTGCTCTTAAATCAATCAGATTTTCTAAAAAGATTGGAGTCATAAAAGACTGGATATTTATAAAAGAGTAGATTGTCATAACGATTGGGAGAGAAGATTATGTTGCCTGTTTGCACATCGTGCGGAGAAACGTTTCATGACCATGTTTACGCCTGTCCCAAGTGCCATGCTCCGATTTTGGTCAGTTATGATTGGTTGGACGGCAAGCTGGCGGATGAAGACGAGCCTGGCGTGTGGAAATATTGGCGTCTTTTGCCTCGAGTGGAAGCCGGCAAACGCTTGAGCCTCGGAGAAGGAAACACTCCGCTCGTTAAAAGCGCGTATTTAGGGAAGCAGCTCGGTATAGACGAATTGTATTTCAAGCTGGAAGGAAGCAACCCGACGGGTTCGTATAAAGACCGCATTGCTGCAGTCGGCTTGTCCTGGGCAGTCAGTCAAGGGAAAGCAGCTTGCATCGGCACTTCTTCCGGAAATGCGGGTGCAGCAGCGGCCGCTTATGCGGCAAGGGCGGGAATCCGGTATCATTTGGCGGTGCTGGAACAGATCGTTCCCGCTAAATTGAGCCAGGCTCTGCTGCATCGACCGACCGTTTATCGCATCGCTTCGTTTGGGACTGATCCGGCAGTGGGACAGCAAGTGTTTGATTTCATCACTGAAGTTGCCCAGACGAACGAATGGGAAGTGATGATCACCGCGTTTCGCTGCAACCCTTATGCCATGGAAGGCGTGAAAACGATCTCATTTGAGATTGCACAACGATTGGGAACAGCGCCTTCCGCCGTATATGTGCCCGCTGGAGGAGCGGGGTTGTTTGTCGGCGTTCACAAAGGATTTCATGAGCTGCACGAACTCAAGCTGACGGATCGAAAGCCTAAAGTAACGGCGGTGCAGCCTGAGGGCTGCTCTAATATTGTGAAAGCGTATGAGGCAGGTTTGGATCATCCCGTTGCCGGCCCATCGACGACTGATATTTCCGGTTTGCAAGTACCGAATCCGCCAGACGGATCATTGGCTTTAAAGATCATGCATCAAGGGGACGGGGCGGCGATTTCGGTGTCCGATGAAGAAATTTATGATGCGCAAAGGCTGCTTGCAGAGAAGGAGGGCATTTTTTGCGAGCCGGCATCTGCTGCGGCGGCAGCGGGACTGATCCGCGCATGTCAAACAGAAAAGCCAGATCCATCGGCGAAAGTCGTCTGCGTGCTGACAGGACACGGCTTAAAGGATGACCGCATGATGGCAGCAACGGTTCGTTCTCATTCGCTGCCGCTGCTAAAAGTCGATGAATGGAAACGACGCCTCATGACCGGCAGCGATCGATCTGCTTCTCATGCAAATTTAAGCAGCGGCGAGGAGGGAAAACGGTTATGAATCGCATTCGCTTAGCGATCATCGGACTGGGAAGATTTGCTGCGCTGCATGCGCCGATTTTGGCCCAAATGGAACAGGTGGAAGTAACGGCCATCTGTGATATTAATCCTGATGCGTTCGCACCGTTTCAGCAATGGTTTCCAAAGGCGGAGCTTTTTACGGATTGGCAGGAAATGTTGTCGCAGCGTTCGTTTGATGCGGTGGACATATTGACGCCGGAACCTGATCATGCCGCGCCTGCGCTGGCAGCGTTAGCTTCGGGAGCCCATGTTTTTGTAGAAAAGCCGATGGCAACGAGCGCGGATGAAGCTTTGCAAATGATGCAAGCGGCTGAAAAGCACGGCCGAGTTTTGATGATTGGACACGTCCTGCGGTTTGACCCGAGATATAGAGAAATTAAAAAACGGCTGGCGCAAAAGCAGCTCGGAACGATTCGATCGATATATGCGAAACGAGCCAACAGCCGCGCATATTTTTCCATTTACAGCCGAATCGATCCCGTGTTTATTTTAGGCATTCATGATATTGATTTGATGCATTGGTATTTTGAAGAGGAAGTGCGCGAAGTGCATGCGCGCGGTTCGACGGATGCCGGCGGCCGGGTTGATCTAAGCTGGGCGCAGCTGACTTTTGCCGGCGGCGGGATCGGCATTCTAGAAAATCATTGGCTCTTGCCGGAAGGCGCTCCGAATTTCATGGATGTGCGCATGGAAATTACAGGGGAGGCGGGGAAATTGGTTGTGCAGGAGCCGGAGCAAGCGATCGTGCAAGTCAATCAGGAGAAGCAGGAGATGCCGGTCTTTTTTGCTGGATATGAAGATTGGAACGGCCGCATCCGAGGGGCGCTTACGGAAGAATTGGAGCATTTTGCTGCATGCGCAGCAACCAGCCGGCCATCTTCGCTTCTTCGTCCGCATGATGCTTATCGCGCTGTCCTTGTTGCAGAAGCGGTGAAACAATCGATGGAAACAGGACGCGTTGTGCAATTATGAGACGAAGAGTGAGCAAAAGGGCGCTCCGCATTCATTGTGAATCGAGGCGTTGGATACAGTCTGCGGCCGCCGCGAATCTGTGACAGGCAAGAGAAATTTGCTGCAGTTTTGAACAGACGGGAGGCGAGATGATGGAAGTCATTCGCATGAACATAGAACATTTTTCATTGGATCGTTTCAAGAGGGGAACAAAACAAAGCTGTCAGTTGACCATAGTTCATCGAAGCAGCGATGGAACTCAAACAGAAACGGACTTGCCGGTGTTTGTGTTGACAGGTTTGCAGCAAGGTCCGGTGCTGCTGGTGCTTGCCGGCGTTCATGGAGACGAGTACGAAGGCATGCAGACGGTGCTGAAGTTATTTCATGACTTGACGGCAGATCAGTTGCGCGGCCGTTTGGTGATGATTCCAACAGCGAATCCGCTCGCTTATCGCGGGAAGACGAGGGAGAGCCCGGAAGACGGATTGAATTTGGCGCGAGTTTTTCCAGGAAAGCTTGCCGGGGCCATGACGGAACGCCTGGCTTATGAACTGCATCATCGGTTTATTGCGTCCGCTGATTTTTTGCTCGATTTGCACAGCGGAGGGGTGCATTATGAGATCGCTCTTCTTACAGGGTATTATCACAATGAGTCGTCGGAACTTGGGCGCCGATCGCGCGCCGCTGCCGAGGCGTTCGGCATCCCGCTGCTGTGGGGCCACGAAACGACAGCGCCAGGAAGATCGATATCTTCTGCGCAAATGCTCGGCATTCC
>CALKAN010000169.1 GCA_937983035.1 uncultured Paenibacillaceae bacterium
TTGCGCCGGCCAAAACAAAACCGGCCATCGGTAATACAAATACGCATGTGATCAGCTGATAAAAATTCAGGTCACAACATAGGCACCTGCCTTCATATTCTAATGAGGGAGGTGCTTTTTTATGAAATTCACGATTCAATACATCCCCATGCGGCAAATTCGAGCAGATTACGCTGCGAGAAAACTGACAGAGCCGTTAAAACGGCTTAGACGCGTGTTGTGGGATTGCACGCATTTGATCGCTGTGCGAAAAGATAAGCACCAAAACAAATATGTGGTCATCAGCGGCTTTTCCAGATATGAATATTTGCTTAAAACGAATCAGACTTTCGTTCCCTGTCTCATTGATCAGGAGGATGGGGAGGCAAAACAAAATATAAAAGCGGGACTCGCTCATGAATCAATCTTTCGTTTCATTCATCATTGGCGCAATCGGCGGATTGTTCAGCATTATCCCCAAGCAAAGCTGGAACGGATGGAACCTGCCAGCTTGAGCATATTTCGGCGATTCTTAAAAGAAGAGCCGCGTTTTAAACAGTTAAGCCGCATGCAGCAATTGAAAATCTTATACATGGGCATTCGTTACCGCAGAACGGTCATTCAATGCATGAGAAAAAAAGTGGAGCAGCTCACTCGATAAAACGCTCCCGCATCTCAGGAGAAGGCAGCATGCAGCTGTCTTTTTTCCCGAACCATCGATACCGATTTCGAGCGATGATGTCATAGACGCCGTCTCTGATCGGTTTGGGCACGAGCAGCAGCGCGTAAGCGAGTTTCCATAGACCTTTCAGCTGTTTGCAAACACGAAGAGCGGCGGAAGATTTCGTATAATATCGACGGTCTTCCAAGTAGACAAAGCTGTCGATCTGTTCCGGGACGCCGCACTGCTGCAACAACGTTCTCCCGGCTTCGCTTTGTAAAGAAGCAAACTTAAAACGTCCCTTCGGATCTCTGCGAATAATAAACTGCACGCTCGCATCGCAAAAATTGCACTCTCCGTCAAACAAAATGACTCTCAGCATCTCTTTCTGCACGCGTTTCCCCTCCCCTGCACAGTATCTGCTAATTATATATTCTCACGTTCAGCGGCACAAGTCCACCATTCTCCCATTTGATTTCACCGCCGGTTAACCATGCAAATATGCCGATGCAAAAGAAGAAAAACCTCCAGCCCGCGCGGAGATCGACAGGCAGCACGCATTTCCGGGCAAGCTGGAGGGCGCATTCAACCATTCATTATTGTTGTTTATCGTTATCTTCCATGCGCTCATGCAAATAATCGACAATGTGAACGGCTTTCATCGGCACTTGCGGCTGATGTTTTTCGATGCCTAATTTCATTTGCAGCAAGCATCCGGGATTGCTTGTAATTAAATAATGCGCGCCGGTTTCATCAGCATGCTTCATCTTGCTCTCTAATATTTTCCCGGCCATTTCCGGCTGCGTTACGTTGTAAATGCCGGCTGAACCGCAGCAACTGTCCGCACCGCACATTTCTATGAATTCCGCTCCTTTTACGCGCTGCATTAAAGTCCGCGGAGCATCGCTGGCTTTCATCACATTGCGCAGATGGCAAGAATCTTGATAAGTCAGTTTTTCCGGCTCCTTGCCGTCTTCGGCAGCAAGTCTAAATTGCAGCGTCCGTCCTTTTTCCAGCAGCAATTGACTGACATCTTTCACCCGGCCGGCAAACCATGCCGCATCGGCTTGAAACTCCGGATCATCTTTCAACAAATGATCGTACTCAACCAGCAAAGCGCCGCAGCCGCCGGCATTAGATACGATAACATCGACATTCGCTTCTTTGAAAGCGCGAATATTGCTCCGTGCCAGCTCTCGCGCCAAATCCATCTCGCCGCTGTGCGCATGCAGCGCGCCGCAGCAATTTTGCGCCGGGGGAATGACTACTTCAAATCCCGCCTTCGCCAGCAATTTCACCGTATTCACATT
>CALKAN010000170.1 GCA_937983035.1 uncultured Paenibacillaceae bacterium
TCCCCCAAAATTCCGTTTTCTTGCAATAGATAAGCGAGCGCGCGGTTTCGAGACGCTGTTCGTGCTTCTGAACGATAAACGGCTTCATTCCATCCGATCTGTTCATCTTGGCACAACTTGCGGACAAAATTTAAGATGCGTGAAAATTTTTCTTCCCCTGACCGTCCTGCCACCAAATCAGTTACCGCAATGGCGCCGGCATTGATAAATGGATTAAACGGCCTTCTCGGTGAAAGAATTTCTAATTTCAGCATCGAATCATATACGTCTCCGGTCGGTTCTTTGCCGACCTTCTCAAAAACCCGCTCTTCCCCGCAATCCATCAGCGCGAGCAGCAAAGTAAATACTTTCGAAATGCTTTGCATTGTAAATTTCCGATCACAATCTCCTGCGGACAGTCCGCGTTCACCGATTTTTTGAATCGTCACGCCCAGCGTGCGCTTGTCAGCATTTGCCAATTCCGGAATATAAGCTGCCAGCTCTCCTTGCGCGCTGTACGGTCGGCATTCCTCCACAATTTCCTCTAAATATTGCGCATCATTCGGCACAATGATCGTTTTCATCTTGCTGCACCTCTTTGCATCGTTTTACATGCCTGTCGCATCGTTTTATACATTCGCTATGCCCGTCTCTTTAACATATAATCTCTCTGCTGTCTTCTGCTTCTGTTTATTGTTTCCGCTGCCGCGGCGTTTCATCCAAATCGTTCCGTTGCAAAAAAGAAAAGAACCGGGCGCGAACCGATTCTTTAAAAGTGCAGCTTTTTCATTTGCTTTCAATGATCATTCTGTTTCCTGTTTGCTGAAAATTCGTCATTCGTCAACCGAAATAGTCCAGCGCTCCGGCGTTGCTCCTTCCATCTTTATTTGATTATGTCCCGCTTGAATATGCACATTCAGCTGCTCCGGCAAAACGAGCGTCCAATCGACGCGGGGCGAGCTGGCGCTGAGCCCGTGCTTTCGCGGCGGTTGTTTCAAACGAATATGCATCGTGTCGCCGATGACATGAACAGCAGCCGCTTCATCTTTAAAATCTCCGTAATAAGCAGCGTCATCAACAAACAGATCGCGATAACTTCCCATCATATGAATGCGATTCGATGATGAAGCCGAAATATGCAATTCCCTTAGTCCATAAGCATCAGCCTGAACAACCACCTTCGATACTCCATCAGGCACTTCCTGCGAGATCTCGGACAATTCCACGGACCGCTCTTGCGCGCTCACCGCATACCGAATCTCCCCCATCACGCCTGTCGATGCAGCCGCCATCATGCCGATGCACGCCATCCCCAGCACTCCGACAAATAAAATGCTGAACACATCATACTTAAGCAGCGTTTCCTGTTTCCTTTGCAAAAACAAATATGCGATCATTTCCAACCCGAGCAAAATAAAGATGATCGGCCACCATACATATAACCATTCGTACACCCGGTCTCCTTTCCAATCGGAGACAAGCAAGATGCAGCCTGATACGATTAACATGATGCCCATCGATAATGTGCCGACCCGCCATTGCTTCATTGCTTTCTCCCCTCTCTTCCTGACTTCCGCAGCAGCCATATGCCGATGCCGATCAACAAGATCGATACGAAAGTCGTCTGAAAATGCCGGTCGAACCACAAGGCCAGCTTTGTATCCATCAAATGATCCAACGCGCGAATCAATACGCGGTCCGTCAAATAAAATCCGCCTAATGCGATCAGTCCGGCGCCGATCCATCTCTGATGGTTCAGCAGCCAGCCGACGATCGGCTCATCTTTCATCTCCTCCCCTTTCGCATAACGGGAGATCCACTGCAGCACATCGAAAAAGCTGAAAAACCAAATGAGCGGAATGATAAACAGAAAGAGCGACAAATGCAATGCGTCGAGAATATAAATGCTGAACAAAAAGCCCGCCATCAGCTGCAGACCTCGTCTTTGCAGCCCTAAATACATATGTCCCGCACCCGGCACTAATGCGAGGAAAGTGGCAATCACCGTGCTTTTGCGACCGCCTTCCCGATGCTTGTCCCAATCTTCCAGCAATGTGTCGTCTTTCACCGGCTCGCCGTTTTGCTTGCGGTGAACAAGCCTCATCGCGTCAAACAAATTGTAAAGCCAAATTACAGGCAGCACGCCGAGGAAAACAAGAAACCCTCTTTCTCCTGTAACGAGCGTTATAAATGCGATTAAAGTGAGCGTGCCGAAAAAAAGCATTAAAAAATTCAAGCCCCTGTTCATCAGTCCAATTTGAAAATGGCCCAGCCCCGGAATGAAAGACAACAATATCGCATAAAATCTTTCCGTACTGCCGTCAAAATCAGATCCGGCGTGACTGTTGAGATGCTCGGCATTCCCATGATTTACGGCTCCCGCTTCGCCGGAAGGATGGCTTGCAGGCAATGCCTTCGCTTTATAAGACCCGGTTGCCAGCGTCACGATCAAATCAATAAAACTGATGAAGTATACGATAAATCCGAATATTGCCCCGGCGAAGAACGGTTCTCCGCTGTTCACTAGAAACGACAGACCCAGCCCTGCAATTGCCGGACCTAAGGAGAAAAACATGTATGCTAATCCGCGAACGACTCGATTCAAGTATATGTGCCCTAAACCTGGCATGAAATTGACCACAAAAGCGATGAATGGATGTTTCAAATCTGTCCCTCCTTATCGTCTGCGCAATATGGCATCCAACCAATCGGTCACTGCCTGCACAGCTTGTTCGCTGTATGATTTGTCTTGTTCCAATAAATCCGCCATCGGCAAGAGCTCTTCCGTCTGAAAGAGCAACGCTTCAAACACGCCTGCGCTCGTCAGCAGCAAAGTTGCACTGGCAGCTGCAATGTAAGGAAGGAGCCATTTGCGAGGACTGTCATGGCGGTCCCGGCCGTTTTGCATCATCGATGGTTCAACAGCAGCGGGCTTCGTTTCTTTTCCTGCGATCTTTTCTATTGCCAGTTCCATTCCTTTCCATTCCGGCATCTCAGCTTGCGCCTCCGCCGCTTCCATGTAGATGCGCAAACAGTGATCGCACTGATATAAATGCTGCTCCAGCTGAAACGAACGATCTGGATTGCATTCACCGGCAATATAATCCATCCACTCTCGCTTGCTGTAATGATTCACCATAAGTCCTCCTTCCAATGCTTTTGCATCCACTTGCGCGCGCGATACAGACGCGATTCCACGCTCTTATGTTCCAAACCGGCTTCCTTGGCAATTTCGTCATACGATTTTCCTTCGATATAAAATGCGTATACGACTTCTCTGTACTTTGCCGGAAGCTCGTCCAGCTTTTGACGAACCGAACGCCTTCGCTCCATGCGCAGCACTTCCAGTTCTACAGGACGAAAATGTTCCACTGATGTTTCAAACGGCTGCTGACTGTCTGTGGCGATCTCTCGATGGACGAAAGCTTTGCGCTTGAAATCAATCGCTTTGTTTACGGCGATCCGGGCCATCCAAGTTTTCAATCCTTGCCCGCGATACTCGGGGAGAGAATCGCATATTTGCAACAGCGTTTCTTGCACGATGTCTTCCGCATGCGCCTGATCTTTGACCACGCCATAGATCAAGCGAAACAAATCATTGCCGTATGTGCAGATCAATTCGCGAACCGCTTCTGCATCTCCATCGCGTATGCGCTGAACCAGTTCATGATCATGAATGGCCTCTCCCCCCTTTCATATCTATAGACGAAACAGAAACTTGCAAACCCTGCACTTTTTTTAAAAAAATTAAAAAATAATGAAAAACATCCCGCTTTCGCGGGACGTGCCAACTTCATTTTCATTAATAACGATCCAAAATTCAAATGCCTGGATGCTATGATACGAATCTTTATAATATCAGACGAACATCAAAGCTTAAGCGCGCCGGCTTATTTCGACAACAGATCGTTCAAAGCGCTTTTTAACGAATCAAATTGAAATTGAAATCCGTGTTCCATCAGCCGCTTCGGAACCGCCTTCTGTCCTTCTGTCAGCAAACTGGACATTTCGCCGAAAACGAGCTTCATCACGAATGCAGGCAGAGGCAAATAATGCGGGCGCTTCAGCACCATGCCCAACGTTCTGCCGAATTCATCGTTCGTCACCGGCTGCGGAGATACGGCATTCACCGGACCATTCAGCTGCCTGTTCTGCATGCAAAACTCAATCACGTTCACGATGTCCTCGATATGAATCCACGACAGCCACTGCCTGCCGCTGCCAATCGGTCCGCCAACTCCTAATTTATAAGGAAGCATCATTTTAGGCAGCGCGCCGCCATGCCGATCGAGCACTACGCCGGTGCGAAGCTTGACGACCCTCACATCGTCGAATTGATCCGCCGCCGCTTCCCACAGGCGAACGACTTGAGCAAGGAAATCATCGCCTTGCACGGAGCAATATTCATCAAATTCACGGCTCCCATCCATTCCGTAAATGCCGACCGCCGATCCGCTGATGATCGTTTCCGGCTTCCTTTGCAAGCGCTTAACAATATCGCTTAATTGAACGGGCGACTCAATGCGCGAACGCAAAATGTCCTGTTTGGCCTGCTCATTCCAGCGCTGATTGATCGTTTCGCCGGCTAAATGCACGATCGCTGTCAATCCTTCCAATTCTTCCGCCCGCGATTCCAGCTGATCCCATGCGATGCAAGTGATCTTGCCGCCGCTCTCAAGCCGCCGCCATCTATCGCCGCAAGTTCTGGAAATGACAATAACGCGTTCTCCCTTTTGGATCAATCGCTGCACAAGCCGGCTGCCGATCAATCCGCTTCCCCCGGTTACCGCCGTTTTCACGTGATTCGATTCCTCCTCTCCCTCGAGCTCTATTTAGTTCCTTCAATGTTCATTAAGCCCATCTCTTCAATATGGCTGCGGGTTTCGGGCGTCCCCAATTGATGCAGCATTTGATATATGTTCTGCAGCAATTCATCGTAAGCGTCATTTTCATCATCATAATGATATGGAATGCCGGGAATGTGCCCGCGTACGAACGTTGCATTGTCCGCTTCGGCATAAAAATCAAACAGTTCGCGCAATTGCGTAATTTCTTGCGGCGTTGCTTCGATTTCAAATTCATAAGTTGAAAATTCCGGACTGCTGAGAATCGAACCGCTTTGCACGGAAACGTAATATTTCTTCTTGTTCATCCTTTTCATCCTTTCCAATTAGATGCATTATGCATAGACGATCATATAAAACAATATGGAGCCGGCAATGACAGCTAACAGCACTAACACATACGACCAAAAAATCGGATTGAGCGAAATTTTATGCTTAGCCCTGCTGTCGCTGATCGGATCGTCCTTCTCTTTCTGATTCATGCCGATTTTAGCGGTATAGGTGATGCCAAAAATTCCAACGATGATCAGCAGCGCAAATATAAACACCAAATAAGTTTCCAATTGCCTAATCCCCTTTATCGTGCAATTTTCTTTAATTTAACCGAAAAGGGGAACGTTTATGAATGATCGATTAAACAGTTTTTAACACAGCACGTTTTGCTTTCTATGATATAATGAACGTACTATGGAGGGAAGGGATCTGAATGATTTTTGTTCTTATTGCGTTATGGAGCACCTCCGTCGCATTGCTTCTATTGAATCGAGACAAAATTTCTGTACGCTGGTTAAGCGCCGTGACGTTCTGCGGCGGATCCGGCGCGCTTGCTGCTGTGCTCGGAGATTCGGTTTTGCCGGCAATAAATCAATATGAAGCGTTTTATGAAGCGGCAGCAATCGTGCAGGAAACAGCTTCCATCCTTTCCTATTACGGGCTCCCTTACACCTTCCTCATGTATGCTCTGTATTATCAGGAAGAATTCGTATCTGAACGCTGGAAAATCATTTGCGGTTTCATCTTGCTCACACCGATTGCGCTCATGTTTATATTTACCCCGGTCTATACGGTGGAGCATCCTTATTTATATCGATGGCTGGCCGCATGGGCAATGCCTTACGTGATTGCAGGAATCATCCTTTGTTTGTTGAGAAAAGAAGTTCAGCCGCAATTGAAATGGAATCATTTCTTCACCTGTTTGGCGATCGTTCCTCCTGTATTATACAGCTCTGTCATGAACTACTTGCTGCCCGCGTTCGGCATGTATGAAATGTGGAGATACAATACGTGGATGATCATGTTCGCGTTTGCGGTTTTTTGCTTCGCCATCTTTACGTATGGATTTATGGGCATTCGATTGTTTATCGAAAGACAACAGTTAAACTATACATTGAGGGCGATTACATCAGGAACGGCCATCTTGAACCATGCGATTAAAAATGATGTCGGCAAAATGAAACTGTTCGGTGAAAAAATCCGCCGTTATGCGGTCAGCACGAATCAGTCCGAACTTTTGCAAGACATCGAAGTCATCATGAATTCGGCCAGCCATATCCGAGCCATGATTTCTTCCGTGCACACCCAAACGCAAGACATCACTTTGAAGTTAGAGCCTCATCCCGTGTATGAATTGATTGAAAATCAAGTCGCTGCGCTGAAAATTTACGAACCGGACATATCGATTCAATGCCGGCTGCCAGCGAAAAAGAAATCGATCATTTGCGACCGTTCACATATACAGGAAGTGCTTCACAATTTGTGCATGAACGCGATCGAAGCCATGCCAAACGGCGGACAGCTTACAATCTCTGCATATGAAAACAAACGATTCTTTTTCATACAAGTCAAAGACACCGGCACAGGCATGGAAAAGAAAATGATCAAAAAGTCGCTGGAGCCTTTCTTTACGACCAAAACGGGCAGTTCGCTCAATTTCGGTCTCGGTCTGTCCTATTGCTACAATGTGATGAAAAAACACGGCGGAGCTTTACAGCTTGACAGCGAGCTCGGGCGAGGCACAACCGTGACGTTAAAATTTCCTAAAAGGAAGAGATTTTATGAAAGAAGAAAAACAACAACCGATTAAAGTGCTGATCGTTGAAGATGACGCGGATTGGCTGCGAGGGTTGAAAGCTTATTTGTCCGCAGAACCGGATATTGAAATATGCGCGGATGCCAACACGAGCGAACAAGCGCTGCAAGCTTTCGCAGAACACGAAATCGATGTCGTCTTGATGGACATCATGCTGGCAAACAGCATGGACGGCATTTGGCTGACCGCAGAAGTGACAGAAACGTGGGGCGCCCGCGTCATCATGTTGACATCCCTGGAGGAAAAAGAAACGATCAGCCATGCCTTTGAAGCAGGAGCAATCAATTACATTGTCAAAGAAGATTTCGAGCAAATTCCTGATGCCGTGCGATCTGCTTACTATAACAAAGCGCCGATCAGCGCCAAAGCAGCCGAGGCGATGCGTGAAGAATTCCGGCGCTTAAAGAAACTGGAGCAGGAATTCAAAACGCAGCAATTGAAAAATTTGTTGACGCCGACCGAAATTCAAATTTTGGAGAAAGTCGACCAAGGACTGACCCAATCTCAAATTGCGGATCATTTCGTCATTTCCATCCGCACGGTCAAAGTGCATATCGGCAATATTTTGCGCAAACTGGGCGTCAGCAGCAGCAAAGAAGCGGCAGCGCTTGTCAAAGAGCACGGATTGTTTCAAGAATAGATGCCTTTTCTTCACGTATATTTATATGAACAGCATGATCATGATCATTCATGACAGGAGGAATTCGATATGAATAAAAAACTGGTCCGTTCCCGTTATAACCGCAAAATTTCCGGCGTGCTTGGAGGCTTGGGAGAATATTTTAACATCGACCCGTCCTTGCTTCGTTTTTTATACGTATTGCTCACCGTATTTTCTTTCGGCTTTCCCGGCGTCGTTGCATATGTGATCGCCGTCTTCGTCATCCCGGAGGAATAATATCTTGTCCTTGCTTGGCACCGAATTTTCTCTTCACGAGCAGCCATCGCAAAAACGGCGGGACTGCAAACAGAATAAACAAAATCCGAAACAGCTGATAA
>CALKAN010000171.1 GCA_937983035.1 uncultured Paenibacillaceae bacterium
GCTTCTTCTTTTTCTAACATAAAATGAATAGCTGAAATATGCTTTAAAAAATCATTGTATGTGTTCGGGGAAAAAGTCAGATTCCACGCCTAGCAGAACTTTAATTTTGTGCTTATATTTTTCTTTTAAAGCAAGCACTTCTTGAACATAGTGCGGAAATTCGCTTTTTGCCATCGAGATTTTCGGTTCCGGATGGTCTTGTTCATCAGCGAAGTAAGGGGAATGATCCGAAATTCCGATCACTTCCAAATCATTGGCGATCGCTTCAACAATATAATCTTCAATCGTTCCTTCGGCATGGCCGCATCGCTGATGATGCGTGTGCACATCGAATTTCAATTATCCATGCACCTCCTAAAATAATTATAAGATGGAATTATAGCACGCTTTCAACGTGACTGCAATGATTTTCTGTCAAAAAAATATAACTCAGGCATGTTTTTAAATCATGAAGAAATTGTCATCCCGAATTTCACTTGAACATCATTTTATCGCTTTACTCCTGTGCAACGCAAGAAAAAATTGTTATGATTATTATAGTTTAATCTAGAAACAACGAGCAACAACGGACAGAGAAAGAGAGGAGAAAGATGGCGAGTTTGCTGGATCGGACGATCGTCATTACGGGAGCTTCATCCGGCATCGGCCGGGAAACGGCGCTGAAAGCGGCCAAGCATGGCGCCAAGCTGGTGCTCATTGCAAGATCAGAAGAAAAACTGAAGGAATTAAGCCGCCAAATCGCAGAAATAACGGACAAGCCTTGCTGGCATTTTGCATTGGATGTAAGTGACTATGAGAAAGTTTCCGCTGTATTTAAGAGGATCAGCGAGCAAGCTGGTCCTGTTGACATCCTGCTTAACAATGCCGGGTTTGGCGTGTTTGAAACGTTCCACGAAGCTGATTTTCAACATTTGATCGACATGTTTGAAGTGAATGTATTAGGGCTGATGGCTTGTACGAAAGCAGTTCTTCCAGCGATGCTGGAAAGGAATCAAGGACATATTATTAATGTTGCTTCCCAAGCGGGAAAATTGGCGACGCCTAAGTCCAGCGGCTATTCCGCATCGAAACATGCCGTGATCGGATTTACAAACAGCCTGCGCATGGAATTGGCGCATACCGGCATACATGTTTCAGCTGTCAATCCCGGCCCGG
This sequence comes from uncultured Paenibacillaceae bacterium, assembly GCA_937983035.1. GTDB lineage: Bacteria > Bacillota > Bacilli > Paenibacillales > CALAME01 > CALKAN01. The sequence goes on from CALKAN010000171.1 coordinate 1,156, forward strand.
TGGAGACGAATTTTTTCAACATTGCCGACCGATCAGGCAATTATGTGAAAAATGTTCAGAAATTCATGTTAAGTTCTGACGAAGTTTCAGCGCGCATCATTCAATTAATGCTGCGTCCGAAGCGGGAACTAAACATGCCGCGATGGATGAATTTAGGAAGCAAGCTGTACAATTTGTTTCCGGCCGCAGCTGAGAAGTTGATCGGCGGCATGTTGAATCAGAAATAAAGCAGTTTAGAAAGACGGGAGGCATGCTGTTTATTTTGACCGGCTGTACTGATCTAATTTTTTCAGAAAACGCGTGATTTTTCGTTCCGCAGCCAGTATTAGGGGTAAGTCCCGAACAATCTGCGCTCGTTTTGTTTTGCTCACGTAATGGTAGTTATGGAGCATCACGTCTGTCGTTCGCGGATACCGAAGCCAAATTTTCATGAGCTCGAAGTCATTTCGATTTAACTTGGCTACAGTCTGGTAACCGTTCAGGATCGCCCGCGCGGTATTGAATTTCCAATTGTTCGCTTTGCAAGAATTGTAGATGATGCGGTATAAATCATAAGAGCGAAGATCGACGCGCAGCGTTTCAAAATCGATCAACGTCAGTCCCTTTTTATTTAAAATGAAATTGGTCGGACCGCCGTCTCCATGACAGATCGGCTCTGTTTTTCTTGCGCGTGCGCAAGCTGCTTTATAATTGCTCTTGGCGAGCCATTGCTTCGCTTGTTTCGCGTATTGCAACATTTCCTGGCCATGTTTGCGCAAGAAAGAGGCGATTGTATCGTTATACCCGTGTTTTTTGGGATGATTGATGCGGCTCGCCAGCAGGCTGTGCTTCTTGGCCAATTCCTTTCCCCAAGTGCCGATGGCGTTTTCCTTCCCGGCTTTAGGCACGTTTATTTTAAGCCCGGCCTGATGAAATTTAGCTAAAGCAATGCCGCACGCTCTCATCTCCTTCATCGATTTTGGATTAGGATGACGTCCATGGATCCATGGGCTCATGACGTACAAAGTATCATTATAAATGATATAAGGCTTTTTTTCTTCTTTCAGATGAGGCCGGCGCCATGCAATGCGAGAGAAACCGCTTCGCCTGATTTTGATGAGCGTGCGGTCTGCCCACTTCGTATGGGATACATTGCTCACAGGCTTAATCGCATACTGTTTGCCGTTTCGCAGTTTTATAAGATAAAAGCCTTTCTTGATCTCTTTGGCTTGATGAACGTTGACGCCGAATTTACGAGCGATCTTCTGAACCTTTCCTCGATCGATCAATCTGCACCCCCCTCACAGTTTAAAAATTTTCACATAACGTTTCGCTGCCTTTGTCCATGTATAATTAGCGGCCAGTTTTTTGCCGGCCAATACTCTTTGATCAGTTCGTTTCGGATGGTTCCACATCGCTTGAATCGCTTTAGCGATCGCTTCAGCCTTGACTCTTGGGATCACTTGTGCGACTTTGCTGTTGACGAACATGCTGAGTCCTCCTGCTCTGGTGGAAACGAGCGGAATGCCGTTGGCAAGCGCTTCTAGCGCGACTAGACCAAACGATTCGGTTTTGGACGGCATGACGACTGCGCCATATCTTTGATAGGCAGACAGCAAAGCCGATTGCTTATAAAATCCGAGCCAATAAATATGTTGCTGCAGCTTATGTTTCTTCACTCGCAGCTTCAATTTTCTGATATATCTGGGATCGCCGTCCCCAATGATAAACAGTTTGACGCTCGGACGAACGCGCTTCAACAATTTCATCGCGTCGATCAGTTCTAAGATGCCTTTCTCACGGATTAACCTGCCTGCAAACAATAATCGGTCAGATCGCACCCGCTTGCTTGATTTTCGCAATTTGACGCCGTGTGCTATCACTTTTGTTTTTCGTTTGCAAAAAGGGTATATATTGATGAGGCGCTTGTACTCCTGCGTGCTGGGCACGACGACCGTTTTCGCCGATTTCAGCAGTTTTTTCTGAATCGATTGCCGATGTATTTTTGAAACGTTGCTCCTTACGATGGAATGCAGCGTGTAAACATAAGGGATGTTCCACTTTTTTCGATACAAATTCGCTAAGTCCGCATATTCCAAACTGTGAATATGAATGATGCGCGGACGCTGAATGTTATTTTTTTGCATGTAGGCAGCGATCTTAGCGGCAGGAAATTTAGCAGGAAAACGGATAACGGTGATTGTTCCTTTGGACGATACGGCGATTTTGTTTTGAGGATTTCGCGTGATGATCGTCACTTGCAAGCCGGTTCGCGCCAGCGTATTTGACAGATGAGTTGCAACTGTGCCTAATCCCCCGATAATAAAGGGTTCATATTCGTTCGTTAAAACCCATACACGGCTCAATATTGATGACTCCTTTCTTTCTGCATGAGTGTCCGCCATGCATTAATGGTTCGATTGCAATTTTTGATATATTTTGATCAGCTTGGCACTCGTGTTTCCCCAATGAAATGTTCTTAAACAAGTTTTTCTCCCGTTTTTCCCCAACTTTTTTGCTAAAAGTGGATTGCGGGCAATCTGAATGAAGGCGCGGGCAAAAGAGTTCGGTCGATGGTAATTGGAAATGAGCAGCCCGTTCTGGTTATGACGGATAATTTCTCGCATGCCCCCATTTTTGGAAGCGATCGCTGGAACGCCGCTGGCGAGAGCTTCCGCAATGACAAGACCGAAAGCTTCGTGGCTTTGTGAAGGATAGACGATGCAGTCGGCCATCCAGTAAGCGCGGTGAATATGGTTGACGGAGATTCCTTCGATGAAAGTAACAGGAACTTTGGATCGGCGGGCTAACCGTTTTATGCGGCGCACATAATTGTTTTTTCCGTCCCCGATCAAATATAAGCGCAGCGCGGGGACAGACTTCTTGGCTTGTTCTGCTGCTCGAATCAGCAAAGCGATTCCTTTCGATGGAATGATGCGGCCGATATAGACGACAGCGAACGTTCCTTTTGCTTTGAACAAGTTCCGGGCATATATTCTTTCCGCTGCCGTTGGAGGACGAAATTGCGCGGGATTTGCTCCTAAATGCACGACTTTTATTTTCCTTTTGTGCGAGGGATAGCGCATGGATAACTGTGACCTTAGCGAGCGGCTGTTTGCAATAATCACGTCAGCAGCAAACAGCTGTTTGTTTACGCGGGAGCGGGTTGTTTTCGGCGGCGTCACATATGTTAATGAATGCAGAAAAAGTGATACGGGCTGCCGCGGGAATGCTTTTTTGATATGTGGAATAAATTCAGGACGATTGTCGATTTGAATGCAGTCATAACGGCCGTTTTTGACTGTTCGAATGACATTTAACAAATATGTTTTTTTCGTTCTTCCCGAAACGCGTCTGATCGTTAAATTCCGCTGCGACGTAATCGCCGGCAGCTTGGCGCTTTTACGGCAAACAATGGTGACAGAATGCTGTTTAGCCCATTGTCGTGCAATTTGATAAATGCACGTTTCCACAGAAGTTCCTTTTCGATGGGGAACCGGATACAATTCGGGTGCAATAATGAGAATTTTCAATGCATGCCTCCTCGATTTGTCTCGCAACAGCGCACATCAGTATTCAAATTAGGATATGCGTGTGCTTGACGGCTTGTTGCTAGAGATTTCGCACATTTTTTATTCGCGCAGGGCTGACGCATCATCCGGAAGCAATCGGTGATGCATATAGATGAAACTATCGAATGATGAGATGGACGAAAAACGTGAAGGAGGCAGGAAGGGATCGTGAGCACCAGACTCGCCCATTTGAAAAGCAAGCTCAAAAAAACAGCAATCATGTTGAAAAGCCATTCGCTTCGCAAATACGTGCCCGCAACTCGAACATTTACATTTCAAAATGCCATGTATATGCTGAAAAAATACAAGGTGATCTATATTAAGCCGGATCGCGGCAGTTATGGAAAAGGGGTGATGAAAGCACAAACGTGGAAAAGAAACGGCAAAACGGAATATCGGCTTCAGTATAAACGGAATATTTTCCGATTTGACTCTGCATGGAAAATGTACGCGGCTGCGAAAACAATAGCCAGGGGGCGCCGATATATCGTTCAGAGGGGAATCGAACTTTTGACATTCGGCAGCCGTCCTTTCGATATACGCGTGATGGTTCAGCAATCACCTGCCCGCAAGTGGGAAACGACTGGGATGTTAGCGCGAATCGCATCTCCCGGACAAATCGTGACGAATTACCATTCCGGAGGAACGCCGGTTGAAGTGGATCGCGTTCTATCCCTTTACATGACGCAGCAAAAAGTGAAAACGATGAAGAAAAATCTGGCACAATTAGGGCTGCAGACAGCTAAACATGTTCATAAGCATGTGCCGAATTTGAAAGAAGCCGGGCTCGACGTAGCATTGGATCCAAAGCTGCGCGCTTGGATTTTGGAAGTGAATACGAGACCGGACGCTTTTGTATTTAGAAGATTAAAACATAAAGCGATGTTTAAAAAAATTTATCGTTATGCTCAGCATTACGGAAAGTACAAAAAGAGAAGAAAATGAAACAATTTCTTGAACTTTGCGCATACCCCCTTTATTTTCCTCTTGCAGACGAAACATATGAGCAATAGAACCTTCGCGAAGAGTTCCTGAAATCATCGTCATGATCAGAGAGGGGAATAAGCGTGAAAAAACATCGAAAGAAAATGAAAAAATGGATGGCAGCCGGCATTGCGCTCGTTATGTTTGCCGGAGGAAGCACGGCTGTTTATGCTGATCATCAGCCGCCAGGTCTGCTGAAGAAAAAACAGAATGAGCAGAATAAGCATAACAAGCAAAATAAACAAAACAACAAATGGAAACAAAGCTCAGCCAATAAAAAAAGATCTCATATCAAACTGAATTTCAGTGATTTGCATGGTTTGGATTGGGCGAGAAAGCACATTGCCAATTTAGCGGCGATGCGCATTTTTGAAGGGTATGATGACGGGACGTTCCGTCCGCATAAACCGGTGACAAGATTAGAGGCAGTCATAACGGCCGTTCGTTTGATGGATTTGCGGGAAGAGGCGGAAGCAGCGAATGATTCCAATCTTAATTTCAAAGATGCAAACATCATTCAGCGCAAATATCCGCAAGCAGTAGGCTACGTGGCTGTTGCAGCCGAAAACAATTTGTTCATCGAAACCGAAGACCGGCTGCAGCCGGAAAGCGCGGCTTCCAGATTGTGGGTGGCCACGATGTTAGTAAAAGCGCTCGGATTGGAAGACGAAGCACTGAAAAAAATGAACACGAAGCTGGATTTCAAAGATGCGAATGCGATCCCGGCAGGCTCTGTCGGCTATGTTGCGGTGGCTGTTGAAAAAGGGATCATCTACGGGTATGACAACGGCACCTTCCAGCCTAACAAGCCTGTAACCAGGGCGGAAATTGCCGCATTTCTCGATCGGACCGGACAGCACTTGCCGGACTTTCAGCGAAACAGTGATCGGGGAGAGCTGCTTTGGGCAGATTCCGATGAATTAACGATCTTCAGACAGGGACAGATCATTCAGCTTCCGCTTGCTGACGATGTGTTCATCGTTCGCGGCGGCAAGCAGATTCGCTTATCTGACTTGAAGCGCGGAGAAGAGGTGTATGTGCGGACTTATGAAGGGGAAGTGATTTTAATCGAAGCACTCGGCGGAGCAGATGACGATGACGCGCCGATGGAGACGGATGCTTTCGTTGCAGAAGTCAGCCGGGTGAGCGATGGCGTCATCCGATTAAACCACGACGGCCGCGTCAGAAATTATCCGATCGCAAAAAATGCAGCTATCCGGCTTTGGAACGGAAAACAAGGACGGCTGTCTGATGTTCAAAGAGGCAGCAGCGTGTTCGTGCGAGTTGAAGACGGCGCCGTTACGTTTATCCATGTGTTGGAATATGAAATGCAAAGATTTGAAGGCACTCTGGCTGCGATGCCTGATGACAAGTCCATTTATGTGTATCGAAACGGTGAAATTCAGCAATATCGATTGGCAGACGACGTGAAAATCATTCGCAATGATGTTGAAGCGAAGCCGTCTGATCTGACGATACGCGATGTGCTGGAAGTGCAAATTCGCGGAGGCGAAGCCGCATATATAGACGTGAAAGAACCGGCAAGAGCCAGCGATGCGTTGTCTGCGACGATCGCTGCTCCAGTGAGCGGCGGCGTGATTACATTAAAGACTAAAGATCATCTGCTCCAGTACAAACTAGACAACAATGCGTTTATCCAAAAAGGGTCTGTTCAAATCGATGCAGATGAATTAAAAGCCGGTGACAAAGCAGAAGTGCAGCTGCTGCACAACCGCGTCGTTGCCGTGAAGGTGACGGATCAGTCCAGCGGCAATATGAGCTTTGAAGCCACATTGAAAGATCAAGTGAAAGATGGCCGCATCAGCTTGCTTTTGGATGGATTGACGTTAACTTATGAATTGGCGGATGATGTTCAAGTTTATCGCAATGATCGAAGCGCCGGCGTAAAAGATTTGCGGGCGGGAGATGAAGTTGTCGTGCTCGTGATCGATGAAAAGGCGATATTGATCCACGCCAAAAGCGTTAGCAGACGCTGAAACAAATGATCAGATGAGTTGAAGCCCGACGTTCGCTTGATGCGAAGTCGGGTTTGTTTTTGTTCATCGAAAAGGCGGGCCGCGATCAATCATTGCATCGTTTGGAAGAAGTTGCGAAGGCACGCGCGAATATGAGATAGTAATAGGAAAGAAACGGTTGTTAGGAGGAGCGATCGTGCCACCGATATTGCAACTTAACGATGTCAGCGGCGGTTACAGCCTGAGAAGACCTGTGCTGCATGATTTATCTTTCCAAGTTGAACCAGGCGAGATCGTCGGCTTGCTCGGTTTAAACGGAGCCGGAAAAAGCACGACCATGAAACATATTTTAGGCATCATGAAACCGCATAAAGGCGAAATATTCGTGAATCAGACGACGCTGGCGCAATCCCCGGAAACATACCGCGCATCGTATGCATATGTTCCGGAAACGCCGGTCCTATATGATGAAATGACCGTTGAAGAGCATCTGCAGCTGACTCGGATGGCATATGGAATCAGCGAAGCGGATTACAATGCAAGAAAGAAAGAATTGTTGGCCGATTTCAACATGGAGGAAAAAGCAGACCGGTTTCCGCATCAGCTGTCCAAAGGAATGAAGCAAAAAGTGATGATCATGTGCGCTTTCATGGCCAGACCGCCATTATATATCATCGATGAGCCTTTTTTAGGCTTGGATCCGCTGGGCATTCGCTCATTGCTGGACCGGATGGCCAGAGTGAGGGAAGCGGGATCAAGCATCTTGATGAGCTCTCATATTTTGTCGATGCTGGAAGGATATTGCGATCGATACATCGTTTTGCATCATGGAAGGAAAATTGCTTGCGGGACATTGCAAGAACTGCGCATGCAGGTGAAACTGCCGAACGCAAGTTTGGATGAGCTGTTTTATTTGCTGATTAAAGGGGATGCAAGTTCATGATGCGTTCATTATGGAAAAAGCGGGCATATCGCTTTTGGCTCGAAGCGGCGCCGTATTTTCGCTATGCGATGATGGGCGGATTAACGACGACTTTTGTCGTGATACTGCTGGCGGGAGGCTATGGGTATGCCCGGCTGCTGCATCAGTTCCCTGCAAATTTTCCTTATTTGGCCGTCATTTTTGCATTGCTGACGCTGGTCAGTTACCCAGCGTCTGTGAGAACTTATTTGAAGCGGGCGGATCTGGTTCACTTGCTGCCGTTTGAATCACAAATTGCATCATATTTAAAGCCTGCCGTTGCGTCCGCATATTTGAGGCATGCGTGCATGGCGGGGCTGGCGGCTGTCATCGCGCTGCCCGTGTACAGAGCAGGGCGTCTGTCAGAAGGGGAGACGATCACATGGCTGCATTTGGCTGTCACAGCCGCCGTCCTCATTGTCATTAAATGTTTTTCAGTCTATGCAAGTTTTCGGGAAGGGCAGCTACGCGATGTCGAAGTTCGGCGCATCTATCGCTGCATGCGTTTTATATTCATTGCCGTCTATGTCGGGTTGCTGCTGACGGTTCATCCGGCAATATCCGTCTGGATCGGTTCGCTTTTGCTTCTTATTTATCTTTTGTTGCTGCGGCTGCCGGATAAGCATTCGTTTCATTGGGAATATTTTGTCCAGTCGGAAGAAAGGGCCGTGGAACGGATTTACGCTTTTTTAAGCTGGTTTGTTGATGTGCCGGAATCGAGCAGAGGCGTTCAAAGGAGAAGACTGCTGAATGCCGCAGATCGGTGGATTAAACCGGTGCCTGAAAATGCTTATTTTTATTTGTATTGGAAATTTTTTCAGCGGTCGGAGTTGTCGCGGATCGTCTTTCGGCTGACGATTGCAGGGGTTTTGTTTGTCGCGGCATTATCCAGCCCGGCATGGAAGCTGTTCGTTTTTATTTTTTTTGCCATTCTAATCGCCGCTCAATTGACCAGCGTTTATTCTTATCATCTTCATCTTGTTTGGGGACAAGTATATCCGCTTCCTGAACATGCAAGAAGCCGTTCGGCAGCGATGATGTCATGGATCATCTATTGCGTCTTAACTGCATTTCTTTTGCTTCCCCTGCTTGTGATGACTTCCGGATTGACCAAACTGGCCGCATTGGTTGCCGGAATCCTCGTGATTGCCGGCGCATACCGGTATTTTCATCGAAAAGCGATTCGCACTTTTTCCGCTCAGCAAGCCTGATCGGTTCATGCGGAAGATTGCCGATGCACGGCATGCAGGCACAAAAAAAGCTCTGCCTTAACGAACAGAGCGGCATGCTCCCCTCAAAGCAGACATCTGAATGAACAAAATCAGGATTGCTTTTGAGGGGAACAGTTCACAAAGCGTTGAAGCAAGGGCTTCTTTGCATTACATCAGATCCTTAACCCCTTGATAGATCGTTTCAAACAACTCTTCTAAATCTTCTTCCTCAATGCAAGAGAAAGCGATGCGCAGATCAGTTTGGCCTAAAGCAATCGTGCCAACGCCGTATTTCTCCAGCAGGTGGACGCGGAGTTGTTCGGCAGGGACTGTTTTTAAGGACAAGCACATGAAGTAGCCTGAGTTAAACGGATAGTAGTCCCATGCATCATCATATTTTCCGCTGTCCAGCAATTGTTTGACAAGATTGGCGCGGTTTTTCAAGATTTGAAATTTCTCCGCTTTTTGCTGCTCGTATTCTTCAGATTGCAGCGCTTGGAGTACGAACGTTTGAGACGGGTGCGGGCCGCTTGAGATCGTTGCTCGAATCGTGCCGATCGTTTTTTGCTCCAAAGCGTGCAAAACTTCATCATGGTCTGCCGCATAAGTAATGAAACCGACGCGGAATCCCCACACGTAATCTTCTTTCGTCGCCCCGTCGATCTTGATCGGGAGCACTCTTTCATGCAATCCGCTCAACTTGGCAAACAAAGATTCACGAATGGAATCTTCAAAGAACAGTCCGAAATATGCGTCATCGGTAATGGCGACGATGTTGATGCCTTGTTCCGCGCCTTCGCGGATGGCTTCCACGATCTGATTCGCTTCTTCTTCCCCTGGGGTATAGCCGGTCGGGTTGTTCGGGAAGTTCAAGATGATGATCGCTTTGCCATGCTCTTTTTGCGCGAGAATCGCTTCTTTCAGACCTTCTGCGTTGAATTTTCGCTCATCGTTGTACAGCGGAAAAGATACATGCCTGACGTTGCAGCGAAGACCGAAGATCAGGTCATAGTTTTCCCAGTTTTTGTCCGGGTAGATGATCGGATCGTTCTCCTCAGCAAACAGGTCGGCAGCGATGCTCAGTCCATGCGTCAAAGCATTCGTTGCGATCGGCAGACTGATTCGCTTCTGTTTAAGCGATGGACTTTCTTTGAGAAGCTTCTCTTTCCAAGCTTCCCTTAAAGCAGGTTTGCCTGCCGGCGGTGCGTAAGGATACAAATCTTTTGGATGATAGTTGGAAAGAGTTTTTTGAATGACTTCCAAATGCATCGGTTCGTTGTTTTCCAGAGCGATGCCTATCGTAGCATTGAAACGCTTTGCTTTTGCGCCCGCTTCTGCGGATTGGCTGATGATCCCCTCTTTCGGGAAATAAGCTTTTTTGCCATAGTCGGACAGCATTTCATAAATGTGAGGGGCTTGTTGAAGCAAAGCTTGATTTAATTGCTGTGCTAGAGAATGCATCTCATCGTTCATCCTTCCGTCGTTATGTAAGTATAAGGATTATTATACCACTTTGTTGTCAAAGTTAAAATGCGGTGAAGGCGTGCGCTGAAATGGTCATTCCTGTTTGCTTCTCAGACGGCCGAGCGGATGTCCCATGCGTATATGCTGTCCAATTTCCAAATGTTTGTTAAGCTGCAGCATATTTTTCTCAACCAGCAAAACGACCGTTGATCCGAATTCGAAATAAGCCAGCGGGTCTCCTTTTGATACGAAAGACGGCAGCGATTCTTCATAACGGATACCGCTTACATTCAGCGCTCCTACTTTAATGACAGCAACATCGCCGCTCGGATGATGCAAGTATGTAATTTTGCGCTCGTTGCGGCTGAGCACTTTCGTCACGCGCTTCATGCCGAAGTCATTGACTGGAAAGCTTCTGCCGGGAATATGATCCTTCTCAACGATCTTCGCTGATATTGGCGCATGAATCCGATGATAATCAGACGGACTGAGATAAAGGATGAAATATGTTCCCTGTTCATAAGTCACGGTTCTGGGAGAATGATTGAGCAGTTCTTTCACATCATAGTCTTGCCCTTTGATGTTCAGCAAAACACCGTCTTCGATCGTTCCAAAAGAGGTCAATGTTCCGTCCACAGGACTGATGAAAACATGATCGTCCGGATCGATCGGCCTGGAACCGGGCTTTAATTTGCGTATGAAAAAATCGTTTAAGGAAGAATATTCATGCCATGCTTTTTCTGCTTCGTCTGCCTGGATGCCATACATTTTAATAAAATGCGGAATCAGTTTTTTGCTGAATGATGACTTGGCAAAACTGCCTGCCAACCGAGACAGCCATTTGCTCGATGACAGCTCGGTGAGCAAGCGATAGAAAGCTTTCATTCATCTTCCACCTGCTTTATTGTTCATACAACGGATATTTTTCCTTAATATTGACATAGATGCGCGAACTGCGCAATAGATTCAGCAAAAAAAGAAGCTGCGAACCGGCAGCTGAAGATTACGGCTGCAAATCAGCCAGATAGCGGGCATATCCTACGGGATTGGCATATGTGGCCTTCCATTCTTCAATCATGCCGGCTTCGCGAAAGCTGTAACGCTGATCTCTTCCGTTGCATTCGATAAAAAGCGGAAAACCGTGTTCCGTGATTCCGACATCCAATCCCAAATCTGCCAGATTCGGCAGATGCTGATCCAGTTCGCTTGCAACCATCAGCGCGAAATTTTTGATATTATCTTCTGTTTCGGTCATGTTTAAATGCGGATATGCTGACAACAAAACATGCAGCGGATAGACCTTGCCGCCTTGCGCAACATTCGTCAAAAACCCGTTTTTCGGCGCGACTTTTCCTGCTATGCCGGTGATTTGCCATTGACCGGAAATGTTTTTTTGCACGGATACGCGCAGATCGAACGGCCGGTTATTCCAAACGGCAAGCGGCAGCTGCTGCTGAATAATGTATTTTCTTTTCTTTAATCTGTTCATCAGGAATGACGGAATGCGTTTTGAAAAATAAATCTTCCGCCAACGTTTATCACGTTTATAATGAAGCACCCACCCTCTTTCTGCTTTTTCAATTTTGTATATTCCTTTGCCGATGCTTCCGTTGTTCGGTTTTAAGATTAAGCTGTCATACACTTCCAGATAATGTTTTAGATTGGCTGTTGTTGCATTCACTGTCCCGGGCAGATGGGGGCGAATGTTCTCATTTTTCATTAACAAATCGTAAATATGCAGCTTGTTGTAACGATTGCACATATTAAAGACATGAAAGGAATGGATTGCCATGCGGTTGAGCCGCTCTTGGGTGGCTGAGGACGAATAGATCGCTCGATTATGAACAATTTTGGGCAAAGGCATCCAAGTTCTTTTATATCCTTTGTTTACTCCTTTCGGCACGTATGCCAACACTTTTCCAGATGATGCGCGAATATCTTGCAAACGAAAGTAACAAGGAATCATATCATAATAGTTTGCGGCTTCTTCATAGAAAGACAGCATTTCATGCTTTGTCCTTCTGGACGGGATCCGGCGGTAAAGGCCGGCATTCACTAAAATTCCGAGCGGTTGAAGAGGCACTTGCAATCACTCCTTCCTTTCATTTTTTTAGTATATGAGCTCGGCTGAATTGAGGTGTAGACAGCAGTTGTGAACATGCAACCATTTTATAACTCTAAAGATGTTCTTTGCATACAATGAGCTAACACTTTAGTGAGGTGCAAATCGATGCAAAGACGTGTTGCTGTCATTACTCCCGGCACATTTCCGCTGCCTTCTGCGCAGAGCAGCTCTGTCGAACAGACCGTCCATCACATTTCGCAGCAGTTAAAACATGAATTGCAGTATGAGATCTTTTCCAAAAAAACGAAACCGTTCACTTCTGTCAGCACAGATGCGGGCATTACTTACCGCCGAATTGTCCGGCGCCGCACAGCGGACTATTTAGCAAAAATCAGCCGCCGGCTGCGAACGTTCCGTCCTCATTTGATTCAAGTGGAAAATCGTCCCCGCTTCGTTCTTCAGTTCAAACGCCGGTTTCCGAGCACGCCGGTTTGGCTTTCATTGCATTCCACGCGTTATATCAGCATGCCTCACATCAAGCGGTCGCAGCTTGCCAAATGTTTGCGTAAAGCAGACAAGATCGTGGTGAACAGTCATTTTCTGTCTTCATACGTGCAGTCTCTTTGTTCAGGATTGTCGGATAAGATCATCGTCAATCACCTGGGCATCGATCCCGATCAATTTTCGCCTTTTTGGACGGAAGAAGGGATGCGCGTCCGTCAACAAATGCGCGCAGAGCTCGGCTATGAAGGAAAAAAAATCGTGATGTATGCAGGCCGGTTGATTCCTGAAAAAGGCGTGCACTTTCTGCTTCGCGCCATTCCAGAAATTGCAAGAGAGCATTCTGATGTTGTTTTCCTGATCGTTGGCAGTGCTTTTTACGGATCGAATCGAATCACTCCTTATGTAAAGTCGCTGCATCGCATCGGCAATCAGCATCCGAAACATGTGCGATTTATTCCTTTCGTTCCGCATGACGAGATGTCCAAATGGTACCAGATGGCAGATATTGCTGTCGTTCCTTCTCAAGGCAATGAAGCGTTTGGACTGACGAATGTGGAGGCGATGGCTTGCGGCTTGCCGGTTGTTGCGGCCAGAACGGGCGGGATGACGGAGATCATTGTCGACGGGGAGACCGGATTTTTCGTGGATGTTGGCGATGCAGTGCCGCAGCTCGCATCTCGAATAAACCAATTGCTTCATCAGCATGAGCTGCGCAAAAAAATGGGGGAAAAAGCACGGCGATGGGCAGAGCAAAATTTTACATGGGAGCTTGCCGCTGCCAGAATGCTGGAAGCTTATAAGACGGAATGGAATGAATCTATCCCAAATTGGTGAAAAGGAATATCGCCGCTTTTTAGTTTCATATTTTAGGGAATGTGCATATGTTACATCAGACTAATCATTGAAAGGAGTCCCCCATGAAAAAGAAGAAGAAAAAAAAATTAAGAAGATATGTGTATCCTTCTGACACGGATGAGTTGAAACTGCTTGACGAGATGGAAGAAAACGAAAAGAAAAAAAAGAACAAGCAGCAAGAAGTGTACAATCATGCGTTGGCTGAACCGATGGCAGAAGAAGTCGTTCAGCTCGATCATCAGGCGAGTGCAGGCCGCAGTGCCGGCGCAAATCAATCAATGATCTATACAGATGACATTGCAGACGGGGCGGTAACCAACTCGAAGATAGCGAATAAATCGATTGATCAATCCAAGATCAGACCGGGCTCGATCGATGCAAAATCGCTCAAAGATCAAAGCATTACCGAGGAGAAATTAACGGATTCGCTGCTGGATGCGATTAAAAATCCGAAAATTCGTTCCGATCAGATTGAAGATGACGCGATTTCGACCGAGAAAATTCAATTGGGAGCGGTCAGATCTCACCATATGCATGAAAACAGCGTGCTCGAATACCATCTTGCGGACGAATCGGTAACAAGCAGCAAATTAGCAAGTGACAGCATCCTTGCCAGCCATTTGACTGCGCATGCCGTTGAACAAGTTCACATTCAGCCGGGTGCTGTGACCGGGGAGAAATTAGCAGACAATGCAGTAGGGCGGAAACATTTGAATGACGGCGCGGTGCAGCAAAGACACATTGCCCCAGGGGCGGTTTCTTCCAAGCATGTGCAAGCCGGCAGCATAGAGCCGCAGCACCTGGCTTTCCCGTTCGTTCAAACTTCGGGCGGATCGGCGCTGCAGTTATGGGGTCAAGAGCCGTTTCAATTTACAGGGCAAGATGAGAAAGTGGAAGTGACGATTACTTTCAATGAGGCATTTTCGAACAATCAATATGTGCTTGTTGCGATGACTGATCACCCTGCATGTTACGCAGCATTGAAATCGAAAAATCAACAAAATGCCGTAGTAGAAGTCGTGTGCGCCAAATTCAGTCCGGAACCGCAAGGATGGATCAACTGGATTGCAATCGGCGCATCGCAGTGACTCAATTATAGGAATGGATGGATAACAGCGCCTTTTATCAGGCGTGTTTTTTTTGTTTTTTTAAGAGATGATCGCGTCAATTTGTACGATATTACAATGTACGTCTGCCGTTTCAAAACTTGCGTTGCTCCATATCATGGAATGAGACATGTTCTATTTAAGATGAGGAGGTAGAAACATGCAGCGACGCAAAAGGAGGGGGAAAAAGCCCAGATCAGCTTTAAACAAAAAAATTAAACCGATCCAAAATTCCGTTCAGCCTCATGTTTCTGTTGTCATCCCCGCTATGAATGAGCGGCGAACGATATCCAGAGTCATTTATGAAGCTTCTAAAGTGCATGGCAGCACGGAAGTCATTGTAGTGGCCAACGGTTCCCGCGACGGTACTGATCGGCTCGCTGCAGCCATGGGGGCAAAAACTCTTTTTTTTGCCGAACCGCTTGGACATGATGTAGGGCGGGCAATCGGCGCTAAACATGCGCAAGGGAACATTGTTCTTTTTCTGGACGGTGATGTCGTCATTCCCGCTAAACATTTAGTTCCTCTTGTTCGAGCTGTCGAAGCAGGTGCTGATGTAGCGCTGAACAAATATATCGGCCCGGTGAACAGAAAAAAAGTTCATTCCGTCATTTTGGCAAAACATGCTCTGAATATGATGTTGTCGAGACCGGATTTAAAAGGGGTATCGTTGACAACGATCCCTCACGCCATGAGCCGCAAGGCAATTAGCATGATTGGCGTCGAACATTTAACCGTGCCTCCTTTGGCTCATTCCATCGCGATTCATAAAGGGTTAAAAGTGGTTGATGCGCATTATATCGAAGTTGGGCGCACCAATCCAATTAAAAGAAAAAAACGAAGCGGGAAGGACCCATTGGAAAGCTTGATCGTCGGCGATCATCTGGAAGCCGTGCATTGGCTCGCTTCCCATACGAATGAGCGAGGCAATTTCACAGATTTGGGCCGGGATCGGAAGAGGGTGAGATAAAGATGGCAAGAAAAAGAACGAAACGCAGAATAAGCGCGAAGAGGAGGCGTCCGCTCAGAAATCGATACGGCCGCATGCATCGAAGCGCTTTTCAGCTCGGGATTACCGCTGCAAAAGAAATGCTGCTTCAACATGAGATCATACCATTTCAGTTGATGGATATGAACCGAAGATGGAATCATTGGTTGAAATTGATGAAATATTCCGTGCATCCGTGGAGCCGGTATTTGCAATTGAACCGGTCATTTTTTCAGGGAATCACGCATCAAAGCCGCATTCCCGCTCCTCATTGGTTATTGCTGCCAACCGATCAAACCGTCGCTGCCATCGTTACGGCGATGAATGAGGAAACGACGATCGATCAAGTGTTGAATCAGTTGAAGCGTATGCCTTTAACAGAAATTATAGTGGTCGTAAACGGATCGAAAGATCAGACGTTTCATATGGTCAGAAAGCATGCCGACGTCGTGGCGGTGCACTTTAATGAACCGCTTGGCCATGACGTGGGAAGGGCATTGGGCGCGAAAATTTCCCGTTCAGACATCATGCTGTTTTTAGATGGGGACATCCCGGTCAAAGCGGAACAGCTGATTCCGTTTATCGGCGCATTGAACGGAGAACTGGATGCAGCATTAAACGAGATGACGCCGTATTTAAATGATTTTTCGCAGCGCGACGGGGTTACGATCGTGAAAGAAATGCTGAATCGCGTATTAGGCCGCCCAGATTTGGGCGCGAATTCTTTGACCGCCGTCCCGCACGCGCTGACGCGCCGCGCCGTTGAAACGATCGGCTTTGAGAATCTGGCCGTTCCGCCGAAAGCTCAAGCGATTGCGATCAAGAAAGGTTTGAGAATCGGACCGGCTGCAGGCGTGGACGTTGTGGCAAGCAACAGGATCAGGAAAACGAATGTAGGCATTCAAAATCCCGTGTCTGAACTCATTATTGGAGATCATGTTGAGGCGCTGCATTATGTGTTTAAAGAGGACGGAGCCAGAATGTCCTATGCGGATGAAATCAGAAAAAGGAATGCTGTATTCGAGGTGAATGTTTAATGAACATATCGATCGTCATTCCGAATTACAACGGGAAACATCTGCTCGCAGATTGCGTTCATTCCATTCGCAAAAATACCGCAATCGATTATGAAATTATCGTTGTTGACAACGGCTCCCAAGATGATTCGCTTGCATTTTGCATGCAACAAAATATTCCTTTTGTGTCACTGCCGGAAAATCGCGGGTTTGCAGCAGCATGCAATTATGGCATCCAAGTCGCTTCCGGCGATTATGTTGTGCTCTTGAACAATGACGTGATGGTCGCTCCGTATTGGCTTGATGCGATGATGACGTGCATGCATCAAACAGAAAATACGGGCATCGTCGGACCGATGTCCAATTATATCAGCGGGCCGCAGCTGCTTCCATTTTCATACACAAATTTGGAAGACACCGCAGAAAAATTGCGTAAAAAGTTTAACGGGAAAAGCAAAGAAGTACATCGTTTAGTCGGCTTGTGCTTGCTGATCAAACGAGAAGTGATCGATCGCATCGGGCTGTTGGATGAACGCTTTTCCCTGGGACATTATGAAGATGATGATTATTGTTTGCGTGCGCGGCATGCGGGTTATCAACTCAAGATCGCGCAAGACGCATTTGTGTTTCATTACGGGAGCAGCAGTTTTAACCAGCTTGGTCAAGAGCGCTTGAATCAGCTGATTGAAAGAAATCGTCAACTTTTCATCGAAAAATGGGGGGTAGACCCGAACACTTTCATGCAATAAAAGCTGGGAGGGATGGAAATGAAAGGGGTAATCCTTGCAGGGGGGTCTGGCACCCGATTGCGGCCGTTGACCCGTTTAGTGAACAAGCATTTGCTTCCGGTTGGACCTTATCCGATGATCCAATATGCGATTCAAAAGATGAGCCAAGCAGGCATTCAAGACATTATGTTGATTATAGGAAAACAATCGGCAGGACTTTACTTGGATTACTTAGGAACAGGGTCAGAATTTGGCGTAAACCTGATGATAAATTTGTTGTCATCTTGGGGGATAACTTGTTTGAAAGTGATTTAGGCAAATATATCGAAGCATTTGTCAATCATCAATATTCGTCGATGGTGCTGCTGAAAGAAGTGGATGATCCGAGCAGGTACGGTGTTCCCATACTCGATGGCGACCGCATACGAATGATCGAAGAAAAGCCGACCGATCCTAAATCAAATTATTGCGTGACCGGAATTTATTTTTATAACGGGGATGTATTTGACGTGATTCGCACGATCAAGCCGTCTGAACGCGGAGAACTGGAGATTACCGATGTGAACAATCGATATGCCGCCATGAACAGACTGGCATACCGCATCCTGGACGGATGGTGGACGGATGCCGGTACGTTTTCATCATTGCTGGAGGCAAACGAGAGATTGTCGCAAGGGAGGAAGTGAGTTGAAAAAAATATTAGTGACCGGCGGGCTTGGTTTCATAGGAAGCCATTTTATTATATACATGTTAACGCACGATTCTCATTGCCAAATTTATAATTTGGACGCGGAGACGTATGCAGGAAATCGGAAAAATGTTTCCGAAGTTGAAGATCATCCGAACTATCATTTTTATAAAGGAAATATTCAAGACCGCGCGCTGCTCGAAAAGATTTTCTCGCAAGGGATCGACGCAGTGGTTCATTTTGCTGCTGAATCTCATGTCGACCGCAGCATTCAAAATCCTTATTTGTTTGTAGAAACGAATGTTTTAGGCACGCAGTGCCTGCTGGAAGCAGCCAAAAAATTTGGAGTCAAACGGTTCGTTCACATATCCACGGATGAAGTGTACGGCTCGCTGGGGCCGGTTGGCGCATTTACGGAAACGACGCCGCTGGCTCCCAACAGCCCTTATTCCGCCAGCAAAGCGGGGTCTGACTTGATCGCGCGCGCTTATTTTCAGACGTACGGCCTGCCTGTAATCATTACGAGGTGTTCCAACAATTACGGCCCGAAGCAGCTTCCGGAAAAGTGGATTCCGCTTGTGATTACCCGAGCGATGCGAGATGAACCGATTCCCGTTTACGGAGACGGAATGAACGTGCGCGATTGGCTTTATGTAGAAGATCATTGCGAAGCGATTGCCCGTGTGCTGCGTCATGGCAAACCAGGAGAAATTTACAATATAGGCGGCAGCAATGAGCGCACGAACTTGGAAATTGCCAAAAAGATTTTGGCCTATATGGGCAAATC
>CALKAN010000172.1 GCA_937983035.1 uncultured Paenibacillaceae bacterium
ACATCCGTCATTGCGCTCATGGCCGGCCTTCACTTATGGAATGATAATCTGCACGTATCTCATGCTTATTGCCAGCAAATTGAATACGATTCGACCGGCGCTTACTGGCATGCCATCATGCACCGGATGGAACAAGATTACCCAAACAGCAAATATTGGTTTCGCCAGGCCGGAAACCACCCTGTCAAGCAGTCCATGCCGCAAAAAGCCGCGGACTATTTGCAGCAATGTCCAGAGCTGAACAAGCTGCCTGAACGAAGCATTGCAGACAAATTGAAACAATTTCGCGACAAGCAAAGCTGGAGCAGCGAACAGTTCGTCGATCTGGTGCGCATGCAGGAAAGCGGGCAAGGCAGCGAGGAAACCCGCGTCATGTTGGAACAATTGCAACAGATCGAGCTTCGAGCATTATTCGACTATACTTATCAATCCGTGTTTCAGTCAGACCGGTGACAAAAGAGGCACGCAGCAAGGCGTGCCATTTCATGAAAAATGCAGCCATTTTCACAATACAGGCGAATAAAGGAAGGTGCAGCATGTTTCAACCGACAGCTTATACTGGCACATTAGAGGAAAACTATGCATTGCTCATCCGGCAATTAACGTCGCTGCTGGATGGAGAAACCGATCAAATCGCCAACTTGGCGAACGCAGCCGCGCTTTTAAATCAATTTCTGACAGACATCAACTGGGTTGGATTTTATCTGCTGCACCCGGATGATGTACTCGTGCTCGGCCCTTTTCAAGGTTTGCCTGCCTGCACGCGCATCCCCGTTGGCAAAGGAGTTTGCGGAACGTCTGCCGCGCGAAAGCAAACGATCAGAGTGGATGATGTGTCTCAATTTCCAGGCCACATCGCATGCGACGCTGCCTCGCGATCAGAAATTGTTGTTCCCATGATGAAAGACGGCAAGGTGATCGGCGTCTTAGACATCGACAGCCCCAAGCTTGCCCGCTTCAGCGATACAGATCAACGCTGTTTGGAACAATTCGTTCATGCACTCGTGCTTAGCCTTCAAACAGCTTAAGCCCGACAGCGCCGCCGATGATCATGGAAAGAAACAACATGCGTTTCCAGCCTGCCGGCTCTCTGAAAAAAACAATGCCGATCAGCACCGCGCCGGCGGCTCCCAATCCTGTCCAAACGGCGTAAGCTGTGCCCATCGGAATATCCCGCATCGCAAGCGACAAAAACAAGAAACCGAAACTAAAAGAAGCAACCAGCATGAGCAAACGAAAGAACGATTTTTTTCTTAAAAATAAATTAATGCACATGACACCGAATATTTCGCCAAAACTCGCCAAAATCAAATAAAACCAAGCCAAAAGGCTCCCTCCTTCATGCTTCAGTCAGAGCTGCCTGCCCTGAACGTTTGCGCGCCGTCCGCCGCTTCTTCTTCCGGAGTCGTCAGCTTAATGCCAATGACGCCGATCAAAATCATCGCGATAAACAAAACTTTCAATCCGTCGAATGCCGCATCCCCGATAAAAAAATCGATCACGACGATGGCAGAAGCGCCCATTCCCGTAAACAACGCATATACCGTGCCGGACGGAAGCCTTTCACACGCTTTAATGATCAAATAAAAGCTGATGACGATAAAAATGATTGTTCCGAGCCATTCCCACCATGTTTCAGAATACCGCAATCCGAGCACCCAAAACACTTCCACAACTGCAGCCAAAAAAACATACATCCAAGCCAAAATTTTAATCCTCCCTGTAAAACCCCGTTAGAAAAACGATGCTCGCTGCTCGCATCTGCGGACGATCTCTGCCGCCGCGCGAACTTTTTGCGGATCGAGCGTTTCCAGTTGATGCCCGTTCTTGCGCACGCTTCTTCCGAGATGCACTTCTTTCACGCCGGTTTGATCGATAAATGCTTCCAATGTATCCAGCGTTAAGCCGCTTCCTGCCAGTATAGAGAGCGAACCTTTCTCGCTCCATTGCACCATCTGCTTGATTCGCTCTTCAGCGTCAAGCACGCTGGCCGCACCGCCGGACGTCAGCACGCGATCGATTTGCGGATACTTGCGCAATATTTCCAGAGCTTCCATCTGGTGATCGATCTCATCGAAAGCACGGTGGAACGTAACCGAAAGTTCCCCTGCTTCTTCTAACAGCTCTTCCAGCACCGCTTCGTCCACTTTCCCTTCTTCCGTCAACGCTCCCAGCACAATGCCGGCCGCGCCGAGCGCTTTCGCCGTTGCGATATCTTCCTTCATCACCGCGACATCATCTTTGTCGTAGCAGAAATGATTCGCATGCGGCCGAATCATCACTTGAACCGGAATGTTCGACGCTTTCACCGCTTGAGCAATCAGCCCCTTTGACGGCGTCACGCCGCCCTCCATAATGCCGGATATGAGTTCGATGCGGTCAGCGCCGTTTTCCGCGGCGATATGAACATCTGCTGCAGAAGT
>CALKAN010000173.1 GCA_937983035.1 uncultured Paenibacillaceae bacterium
GACCACCGAGATCTACACTCTTTCCCTACACGACGCTCTTCCGATCTTGCTCTGCCCAGTAGACGATCAAAGCACGAAAAGAAACAATTGGTTTTTGAATGACAAAGGAAAAGCGAGAGCCGTCGAAGAATGCAAAAAAATTATTGCCTATGTTCGAAATGGCCAATTAACAGATTGGGATGTTTAAAAAAATCATATATTTTTTTAAAAAATTGAAACCATTTTCTATTAGCAGCGTAGGTAACTTATGTGATCATACAAACTATTTTGGATTGGAGTGATGAGTTCATTGAACATGTTCATGGATGGGAGGAAACATTCAAGATTGCCGCGGCTTAGTGTTGGAATAGCCTTCATGCTCGTTCTGTCGCTGCTTCTTTCGCCGATGGCAGTTTACGCTGAAATGCAGGAGCCGGCAACGGTTGAAGCGCCTGCTGAAGCATTGGAAGAAGTTCAAGAAGCAGCTGCTGTTCCTTCATTAACGGATGATTCGGCGAATGCTTTTTTGGATCAATTCTTTTCACATCCTGAGATCGAAGCTATGCTCCAAGGAGCAGCCGTATCGATTGTGAAGGACGGGGAAGTGCTGGCATTGCGCGGTTTTGGATGGTCCGATGTCGAGCAGAATGTGCCTGTTGACCCCGAGTCGACTGTATTTCGGATTGCATCGGTTTCTAAAGTGTTTACTGCTGTTGCAATCATGCAGCTGGTTGAGCAAGGGAAAATTGATTTGAATGAGGATATTCAAACTTACTTGGGCGGCATCCAGGTTGAAAATCCGTTCGATGCTCCGGTAACGGTCGCTCATCTTCTGACGCATACGACCGGATTTGAAATCAGGGATCCGCATCCGAGCGATATTCATACGAACTTAGATGAATATGTCTCGATCGAAGACTATGTTCGAGCCAACATGCCGCCGGTTGTGCGTGAACCCGGCAGCTCATATATGTATGACAACTTTGCCTCGCTGCTTCAAGGATATATTGTAGAACAAGTGAGCGGCGAACCTTTTGAAACGTATATGGACAAGCATATGTTTGAACCGCTTGGCATGCATGACAGCGGCTTTATGTTGGAAGGAAAATTGTTGGACAATTTGGCCGTCGGCTATAATTCTGCCGGACAGCCGCTGGATGTTTATACGCTCAGACCGACCGTGATGCCGCATGGCGGCATGTTGACGACGGCTGCAGACATGAGCAAGTTTATGATCGCATTTTTAAACGGCGGTGAAGGAGAGAACGGCCGCATTTTATCTGAAGCGTCCATTCAAGAAATGACGAAGTACCGTGCATTGATCCATGATCTGATGCCCAGCACCGCATACGGGTTTGAAGCTTCACGTCAACTGCCTGGAGCAGGCGCAAGCGATCAGATTGTGACGAAAGCCGGCGACTTGAGCGGTTTTAGCTCTTATTTATGGTTTATGCCCGAGGAGAACACAGGCGTATTCGTCACTTACAACAATAACGCACCTTTGCGTGATCAATTGTTTGCGGCATTTATTTATCAATTTTTCCCGCAATATGCGGCGCCTGCTGCGTTAGAAGCTTTTGAGCCGCTTTCTGATGAACAATTGAAACAGTTTGAAGGATTATATATCGATTTGCGTCAGCAAAGTTTGGTCACTTTGGTGAGGGCTGAGGAAGGTCAATTGATTCTCTCCAGCGTATTTGCGGGTGATATTCCATTTGCTCAAGCCGGCGAACTGTTATTTGCAGACCAAAACGGCATGTTCATCGCATTTCAACGTGACGATCAAGGTGAAATCGCCTATTTGGACGAGCCGTACTTAAATCCGTTGGGATGGGCGCGTAAAGCGGATCAGCCGGAAGGATTCCGCGATGTATCTGAAGATCATCCTTATGCAGAATATATTTATGGCTTGCAATCATTGGGATTGTATCCGAATGATGCAGATGAGGCGTTTGAGCCGGAGCGTCTTGTAACTAGAGCCGAATACATTCAAAACTTGATGATGGTCAGCGGCTTGAAAGAAGGCAGCAGCAATCCTTCCGTATTCGAAGACGTCTACGGTCATGAAGCGGCTCCGTACATTCAATTTGCTTACGAAATGGGCATCGTGTCCGGCAACGAACACGGATTATTCGAGCCTGATCGTCCCATTACCCGGCAAGAGGCTGCAACGGTGATCTATCGTTCTTATTTGAGCCTTTTCCCGGAAGGGCAGTTTGATGAGGTGAAACTTGCAGGCGAGACCTCTCCGTGGGCCGAAGATGCGGTGAAAATGATGGCAGGTTTAGGTTATTTTGGACCGGAAGTTGATGTAGAAGAGGATGGTTCTGTAAACTTCTATTCCAAGCAGCCAATGACCCGCCAAGAAGAAGCAGCGCATCATTATCTATTGCTGACGAAACCGATCTTTTAAAGTGAAGCGGGCAAAAGCTGTCTCGATTGCAGATGCAACTGCAGGAGACAGCTTTTTTTTGCAGCTTGAATGTTTATGCAGTTCTTTGATTCACAGGAATTGCGGCGAAATCGTTACAGCTCATCAAAGCCGTTCAAGTCGCTTACTTTCGTATATTGCCGCGATTTCTGCTCGAAAAAGTCTGTTTTCGTGTCGTCGAAATTATCGACATAAGCGCGAATCCATTTCATTGGGTTTTCGAAATGACCCTCATAGATTTCACTTAAACCGAGCATGCGCAGCATTTTGTTCGCCCGGTATCGAATATAGCCTTCGAATTCCGTGAAATCAATGCCGATGACGCCTTGCAGTACGTATTTGCTCCAGCGAATTTCTTGCTCCACCGCATGACGAAATTGATCATACACCCAATTGGTCAGTTCTTCTGTGTTGTAAGAAGGGTTTTCAGCCAGAGTTGCCCGGAATAATTCGCTGATAAAGCGGCCATGCTGCAGCTCATCCCGATTAATGTAAGAGATCATCGTCGATGTGCCGACCATCTTTTGGTTTCGCGCCAAATGATAGAAGAAGGCGAAACCGGAATAGAAGAACAACCCTTCCAATAGGGCGCTGTACACCATCGCTTCGAGCACGGTTCGAATTGTCGGATTTTGGGCGAATTCATTGTAAACGGCCATTATGCGCTCATTTCTTTCCAGCAAGACAGGATCTTTGCGCCCAAGTTCAAAGGTCTCTATTTGATTGTCTAATGTCGTGACCGAAGACAATACGTAAGCATAGCTGTGATTATGTTCGCTTTCCTGATCTGCAATCGTGGCCATGATCGATTTGACCGAGGGATCGGTCGCGTAATGGGCGATCCGCATCGCGATATCGGTTTGCGGACCGTCCAAGGTAGCGAGCAGGCCGATGATTTTCAAAAACGTTTGCTGTTCTTCCGGCGAAAGCGTCGGGAATTGCTTCGAGTCATGAGTCATGTCCACTTCGCTCGCGCGCCAAAACAATGCGCGAATTTGCTCGCGAACATCATAAAAGTGCGGGTAAGACAAATCATTCCAGTTCAGTATGCCGCTTGCTTTGCCGCCAAACAAAGCCGTCGACTTATTCGGATGTTCGGGTTCCAATACATAAACCTTATTCAGCAATGATTGCAATGGTTCAACACTCCTTCTGTCCATTTCACCACTTGATTCTCTTGCGAGCCGCGGGGGCTTTGCTCAATTTTCAGCGGAGGCAGCGGAGACTTATAAAAAGCCGCCAGCCGGTCGCATGCTCTGCAAAACAGTTCATCTCCGCCGAATTGGGTATCACCCGTGCCGAATACAAACACATTTGGGGGCTTGTATCCAATGTTGTAAACGAAATCTTTCACGATCGGCGGCGTCGATCCTTTGTGCCAAGTGAAGCTGCCGATCAGCAGGATGTCATAGCTGGATAGGTCGGGCACTTCCGTTGCACGGGGACGGATGCGATGCATGTCGACTTCGAACCCTTCCAGCCTGCATTTGTTTTCAATGAGCGCTGCGGTTTCTTTCGTATTTCCGCTGTAGCTTGCATAACTGATTAAGATTCGCACCATGTACACTCCTCGATGTCTGATGCTGTTGACCGAACGTAATACGTCGTTTTCAAGCCGGTACGCCACGCTTGCAAGTGCACGTCCAATAGCACTTGCGCCTTGATGTGATGAGGCACGTATAAATTAAAAGAAATCGATTGGTCAATGTGCCGTTGTCTGGCTGCGTTTTGACGAACCGACCATCGCTGATCCAAAATATAGGCGGAACGGCGGTATACGTCATACGTGCGGTGATTCAAGTCAGGTGCAACGACAGGCAGTTTGTAGTCTTTCTTTTCCTCATAGTAGAAAGGCTTAAAGATCGGATCAATGCTCGCTGTGGAACCGGCAATGACCGATGTGCTGGAATTCGGCGCCACGGCCATGATGTAACCGTTCCTAATTCCGTATTGGGATACGGCTTGCTTGATGTCTTGCCATCTTTCAGACTGGGCGCCGATTAAATAACCGCGGCGGGTGAAATATTCCCCCGTGTGCCATTCGCTGCCTTCAAAC
Organism: uncultured Paenibacillaceae bacterium; assembly: GCA_937983035.1. Classification (GTDB taxonomy): domain Bacteria; phylum Bacillota; class Bacilli; order Paenibacillales; family CALAME01; genus CALKAN01. Next base: position 4,467 of record CALKAN010000173.1, read on the forward strand.
AGAGGATAAGCTCCTTTTTCTTTGGCTAATTGTACACTTGCCTCGATCGCCAGCTGAGCGATTCGTTCGTAAAGCTCATCGGCATATTGAACGGCTTCTTCAGACTCCCATTGGATGCCTTTCAGCGCAAGCAAGTGATGCCATCCGAAGGTGCCCAGTCCGATTGCGCGGTATTTCTGATTCGTCATGGCAGCTTGTTTCACATCAATCGTATTCAAATCAATGACGTTATCGAGCATGCGAACTTGGATCGGGATCAGCCGTTCCAACACGTTATCCGTCACCGCTTTGCCCAAATGAATGGAGGACAGATTGCACACGACGAAATCGCCGGCTTTTTTATACGTAATAATCGTATCTCCTTCGATCGCTTCCTCCACGTAAACGGTTGGAGACATATTTTGCGCTATTTCGGTGCAGAGATTGCTGGAGTAGATCATCCCGGCATGTTTGTTCGCATTCATGCGATTGATCTCGTCACGGTAAAACATAAAGGGGGTTCCGGTTTCCAATTGCGATTTCATGATTCTCGCCATAATTTGAATGGCCGGCACTTTCGTTTTCGAAAGCCGCTCATTTTGCACGCATTGCAAATATTTTGTCCGGAATGAGCCGCTGCCTTTTTCTTCGTCGTAATAGTCTTCCAGTGAAAATCCCATCACTTGTCTCACTTCATGCGGGTCGAACAAATACCAGTCTCCGCGTTTTTCAACTTGTTCCATGAAATAATCCGGCAAACAGACGCCTGTGAATATGTCATGCGCGCGCTGCCGTTCGTCCCCGTTATTTAATTTCAAATCGAGAAAAGCGAGAATATCCGCATGCCAGACATCCAAATATACCGCGATCGCACCTTTTCTGCGGCCGAGCTGGTCTACGCTGACAGCCGTGTTGTTTAACTGTCTAATCCATGGAATAACGCCGGAAGAAGCCCCTTTAAATCCTTTAATTGCACTTCCGCGGCTTCTAACTTTGCCCATGTATATGCCGATTCCGCCCCCGTTCTTGGATAAGCGCGCCGCATCTGTATTGCTGTTGTAGATGTTGATGAGATCATCGTCGACGGTATCAATGAAACAGCTGGAAAGCTGCCCATGCGCAAGCCCGGCATTGGCCAGCGTCGGGGTGGCGACGGTCATGTACAAATTGGACAAAGCCCAGTACGCTTCCGCAACGAGCGCCATCCGCTTGGATTTCGGTTCTGCTTGCATCAGATACAACGCGATTGTCAGCCAACGTTCTTGCGGAAGTTCGTACGTTCGTTTATTGTGATCTGTTGCCAAATACCGCGCGGCTAACGTATGGAGGCCGATGTAATCGAACAGCAGGTCTCGCTTTGGATCGATCAGGCGCGCCGCCTCTCTGATTTCCGCTTCCGCATAGTTTTCCAGTATGCTCGGGGAATAGATGCCCATGGCCGTCAGCTGTTTTTGCAGTTCATAATAATCCCCGTATGACTGAGCTGGATCATAACCGCGGTTTTCAGCCGCTTTGTGGTACAGGTTATGCAGATAGATGCGGGCGGCAACATAGGTCCAATGCGCGTTCGCTTCGTCCACTTGTTCTAAGGCTGTGTTAATCAGGAGCGATATGATCTCGTCATTCGTCATGTCTCCTCTTGCAGCAACGATTCGCATCACTTTTTCTTTATATCCTGAATCAGGGACCGATATTATTTGATCGATGAATGAACTTAATTGACGGACGTCATTCAGTTGGAGAGAGAGAGGCGAACATGTGTTCATTGCAGCATCACTTTCCTTTCACAAGTATTTAAAAAATAGAAAAAACCGCTCCGGGATTGGAGCGGATCAAACGACAGCAACAAAATAAGGACAAGGCAGCCTTAAAGAAGGCAGACGCCGCCTGCTTTATTTACTATCGTTTCATCTTCTCAATCCCCGAAGAATTGAAACTCAATCAAGCAAGGCAGGTCTCCTGACTCATGCATCATCCTAGTAAGGATCCTTCCCGCATCGCCGCTGGTGTTGCATTGCGAGCTGATGCAGTGGATGTTTCCCGTTCGTACGCATTCACAGTTGCGGGGACAGTTCCGGACTTTCACCGGATTCCCTATTAAGCCTCGAAAGGCGCCTTGAACTTGCATGCATTCAATATATAGTATTCAGTTGTTCGATCGGACACTAAATATAGTGTCATGGAAGATGATAGCATGAGACGAATGATTTGGCAACACTAAAATAAAAAAAATTGATCGATAAAACTCAAGTTGGAGAAGGGTTTACAGCCAACGTTGTCGAACGTTGTAAGAGAAGCGGCATCACTTGCCGGCATTACTCATCCAATGATTCTGATGATGACTGACGATAAAGGGTTGTTCCAATATGCCGTGAATGCGATTTGGATCGGCAATATGAATAATTTCCGCAGGGAGGATTCCAATATTGAAAGAAATTCAAGCCGTATTTGTAGATCGAGACGGCACCATTGGCGGAACCGGGCATTTTATTCATCCTAACGACTTCGTGCTGTATGAAGGGGTGCAGTCAGCGATCCATGAACTCATTAAAGCAGGACCGCTTGTTTTCGCATTTACGAACCAGCATCGCATTGCTAAAGGACAAGCGACGCTGGAACAGTTTCGGAAACAGTTTGACAGCTATGGATTTGACGATGCTTTCATTTGTCCGCACAGCATGGACGTCGATTGCGAATGCAGAAAGCCGAAGCCCGGCATGCTGCTTGCTGCAGCAAGCAAATATGATTTGGATTTGACGAAATGTTTGGTGATCGGCGACGTTGGAGATACGGACATGCTGGCCGCTCATGCCGTCGGGGCCAAGAAGATATTGGTGCGCACGGGCTGGGGGGAAGGATCGCTGAATGAATACAGGCATAAATGGAAAGAAACGGATCCAGACTATGTTGCTGAAAACTTCGTGGATGCGGTCCGCTGGATTAAAGCGAATTTCACATAGCTGCTTATGCTGCATCATGATGTGGAACGAATCGACCGAAAGTCCAGGCGGGATTTGCGCAAAGAAGGGATGAGGAGAACTTATGAATGCGATGCGTTTCGATAATGAACAATTTCCGGTGTTGTCAAACACGATCGATTGGGGGATCGTTCAGTCGAAATTTTCGCTCATTCAGCAAGTTGAGGATGAATCGCTCATCAGCAATGTCAGCATCATCCCGCACATCGGCGACCGCTATGTGATCATACAGCTGGAAAACGGAAAATGGGAGCTTCCCGGCGGAACATTGGAGCCAGGGGAACATTACATGGATGGATTGAAGCGGGAATTGATGGAGGAAGCAGGCGCGCAATTGCTTGATTATCATATTTTTGGCCAATTTTATTGCGAATCGACGGCTGATAAGCCGTATCGGCCTCATATTCCGCACCCGCATTTTATCCGAATTCTCGGATTTGGCGAAGTGAAGATTGTCGGACGGCCTTCGAATCCAGCGGATGGAGAACAAGTGATGAGTGTTGCAGCAGCGGAAATAGAAGAAGCCGTTCGGAGATTCGAGCGAATCGATCGTCATGACATTGCGGAGATGTATAAGCTGGCGCATGTCATTCGAACGAGCAGAGCAGGCATCAGTCCTGCGAATATTTAATTATGTTTGCAACTGGAAGGGATAATGACATTCAGGAGGAACTACATGATAAAAGCAGTTGTATTTGACTTTGACGGATTGATCATTGATACAGAATCGCCTTGGTATGATGCTTACCGGGCAGCATTTCAAGATTACGGCGTCGATTTGCCGCTTGAATTGTGGCTGAAATGCGTCGGCACGACTTTCGCGGCGTTCGATCCTATCGTTTATTTGGAAGAACAAAGCGGAGGAACGATAGATCGGAATGAGATTTTTGCAAAAACGAGGAAGCGTCATGATCAAATCATGCAAGAAAAAGGCTTGCGCGAAGGGGTTCAATCGTATTTGGAAGATGCCGCTGCCAAAGGGCTGAGGATCGGATTAGCCACCAGCTCCAGCCGCGCATGGATCGATCGCTTTTTAAAACGATTTGACCTGACGCATTATTTCGATCAGATTAATACTGCGGATGATGTTGAGAAGGTCAAGCCGGACCCAGAATTGTATGTAAAAACGATCCGTGATTTGGGAGTTGAAGCGAATGAGGCCATTGCGTTCGAAGACTCGCTCAACGGTCTAACCGCTGCGAAAGCTGCGGGCTTGCAATGCGTGATCGTTCCTAATGACATCACTCGTCATCTGCCTTTTGCCGATTATGACCTGAAGCTTGCGTCCATGGGGGACATGACGTTGGAAGAAGTGATTTGGAAGATCGAAAAATCGATGGCATGACGAGAGATTATTTTTTATTGTGATGAAGACAGTTTTCATCGGGTTTAATGGATGTTCAAGTTTTTACTTGGAGTGAGCAGCGATGGAGAAAAGCATTCAAGCAGCATTGATGGAAATCGAACGGGCGCGAGATGTTCGCATTCTGTATGCCTGTGAAGCCGGAAGCCGCGCTTGGGGAACCGCCAGGTCAGACAGCGATTATGACGTCCGGGCGATCTATATGCATCCTTTGGAGTGGTATTTATCGATTGAACATAAGCAAGATTACATCGATGTTTACGCTGAGAAGCGACGTCTGGACATTCATGGCTGGGAGATCCGGAAAGCGTTGCAGCTTTTGAACAAATCCACTCCTTCCTTGTTGGAATGGCTCCAATCCAGCATCGTCTATCGCTCCTGTCCGGCGTTTGTTTCCTCTATGCGCATGCTTGCGCGCAAATGCTTTTCTCCAAAAGCTTGCATCTATCATTACTTGCATATGGCTGAACGAAATTATCGAAAAATGACGCAGCAAGAAGCTGCTGATGTCAAAGCTTATTTTTACATATTGCGCCCGCTCTTGGCATGCAAGCATATCGAAAATCATCACGCGATTCCGCCGCTGGAATTTCAAGCATTATTAAAAAGTGCTGCAGTTTCGCCTTCCATTGTCAATGAATTGGAACAATTGCTCATTCTGAAATTACAAGAAGAGAAACGTCCATCGGCTGTAAACCAAAAGGTGCTTCATCATTTTATCGAACAAGAAATTGAGCGCATGAAACAGATCGCGGATTCGCTTCAGCCAAACCGCGCCGATAATGCGGATGAGTTGAATCGCCTGTTCAGGCAAATGCTCATCAAAGACAATGATGTCCAATGATGACATCCATTGATGAATATACGGTTGAATGGCTGTTGAAAGAAAAACGCAAAAGAGAGAAAAGGACTCAAACTTATGAGAGCACAAGGAGCAAGAGAGGAATCGGAAAGAACTGTCGTCGCCATCGCGCTAATTACAGCAGTTTGCCTGCTGGGAGATATGATGCTCTATATCGTTTTGCCGATCTATTGGGAAAGCTTCGGGTTGTCTTCGCTTTGGCAAGTCGGGCTTTTGTTGTCGGTCAATCGTTTAGTGCGGCTTCCTCTTAACCCGGTCGCGGGATGGTTTTATCAAAACATGTCCAAACAGACAGGCGTGCTCATTGCAGTCGCGCTGGCTGCGGTTACGACTTTCTCATATGGGTATGCAAAGAGCTTTTGGCTGCTGTTGACAGCGCGGTGTTTTTGGGGAGCGGCATGGTCTTTGCTTCGCCTAGGCGGCTTTTTGACTGTGCTGGACGCATCGGGTGAGCAGAATCGGGGATATCTCATCGGCCGATATAATGGATTATGGGGATTGGGCGGATTGGCGGGCATGCTGGCCGGCGGTTTGCTTGCAGATCGTTTCGGCATTGAAATCGCAGCAAGTTTGTTTGCGGTTTTGGCTGTTTGCTGCATTCCGTTTGTGATTCGCTATGTGCCGAAGCGCGTGAAGCAAAAGAAAGAGTCAGCTCCATCTTCCGGCAAGGCGATGTACAGAGATCTGTGGAAGCAGCCGAACATCATCTATGTGCTGATCACGGGATTTACTGTATCCATGGTGTTTTTCGGGATTTACATGTCTACGTTAAGCAGGATGCTGGAGGTCAATGATGCGGCGCTTCGTCTGTTCGGATTCACAGCAGGCGCTGCGACGCTTGCGGGATTCATCCAAGCCGTGCGCTGGGGCTGGGATCCGTTTCTTGCACCGTTGTTCGGCAAATTATCTGACGGCAGAAAAGGAAGAATGCCGTTTTTGATCGGATCTTTGCTTCTCAGTGCAGGATGGTTTATTTTAATGCCGTTTCCTTTTCCGTTATGGCTGTGGATCGGCATTGCGCTTTGCTTGCAGTTATCGTGGACGATGATCATTACGGTTGCCGACTCTTTGGCAGCAGATGCAGCTTCTCGAACGAATAAAGTTGCGGCCATGACTGCCTATACATTGGCAGCGGATGTCGGAGCGGCGCTTGGCCCAAGTCTGGGGTATATGTTGACCGATCTGTTTAACTTGTCCATATTGTATTGGTTTACCAGCGCTGTGCTGATCATTCTTTCTTTGATGTGGTTTACAAGAAGGAAGATGTTTTCATCGGTGTAACCCAGACGTTTAAAGATCCCGGTTTTTATCATTCGCAAAAGAGGCAGAAGTCAGCAAGCAACGATGATTGAACCACTTGAAAAAATTAAGCTGTTTTATTCAGGGAACATTGGAAGGTGAACAATATATTCAAGAATTTTGCAAGCAATATCTTGCATAATAGAAATGGGAGGGATCAGTCATGATTTTGGATCGTTTGGGAGTAATTACGGATGAAGTGTCCGACGATTTTCAAGAGGCGTTGGACTGGATTCGCAGCGAAGGATTGAAATACGCGGAGCTTCGCATGATCGACGGCAAAAACATTTCCCATTTGAACGATGATGAAGTCATGCGAGTGAAGGAACAATTGGATAAGCGCGGCTTGCGTGTTTCGGCGATCGCATCGCCGATCTTCAAATGCGCATTGGACCCGGCCCGTCCCGTCGCTTCCGGAGATCGATTTGGACAAGAAGAAGCGGGAGCAGACGAGCATTTTGAGATGCTGCATCGCACGATAGAGATTGCAAAACGCGTGGACACGCGTTTCATTCGCATCTTTTCGTTTTGGAGAGAGAAAAATCCGGAATCTTATTTTGACGAAATCGTCCAGCATCTATCCAAGGCCGCCCAGATCGCAGAACAAGCCGGCATCATGCTCGTATTGGAAAATGAAGGATCGTGCAACGGCGGTTTGGCTGAAGAAACAGCAGCACTTGTCACCAAAGTGAATTCACCGAACTTGAAAGTGCTGTGGGATCCGGGAAATGAACGTGCCCGCGGGCTTTCGCCGTATCCTGAAGGTTATCAGCATGTCAAACATTTATTGGCTCATGTTCATTTAAAAGATGCCGCGGTCAAACCTGGCGCTTCCGCGCGCTGCGTGCCGATCGGTCAAGGCGAAGTGCCTTATCGCGAGCAGTTCCAAGCGCTCATCAGCGATGGATATGACGGATTGTACGTCATTGAAACGCATTATGTGCCGGAAGGCGGAACAAAGAAGGACGGAACGAAGCAAACGCTTGATGGAATTCGGGCGATTTTAAAACAGTTGGAGTAATTGACGAACAGGCGTATCTTGCAAAATGCAGATGATTGAAATGACTTATTATGATGCAAGGGCGGTTATTCGAGCACTATGAAATATAAATTTGAAACAAAAGCAAAAAATTACGAGGATTATGCAAGCGGCAGGGTGCTGTACAACGTTCCCGGCGCAACGGCTTTTCCAGTAAGGCTGGCCAGTGAAATGATTCAGCGCTGTTTTCATCGATTAGCAGCCAAAGGATTGCAAGCCCCTTATCGTATTTATGATCCGTGCTGCGGCGGCGCATACATGCTGACAACCGTTGCCTTTTTATTTGGCGAACGATTGGACCGCATTTATGCTTCAGACATTGATCATAACATGGTGGAAGCAGCGGGCAACAATTTGTCCTTGCTCACTGAAGAAGGATTAAGAAAAAGAGAACGGCAAATTCGGCAATTGCATGAAGAACATCAAAAAAATTCTCATCTTGAGGCACTGGACAGCTTGCAGAAGCTGCAAAACCGAGGCAATTTCTTCGTTCCTGCCGACATTGAAGTGTTTCAACACGATATTACATCGGCTCCTCCTTCGAGTTTAAGCCTTGTTGATATCGTGATGACAGATTTGCCTTATGGAAGTTTGACGCAATGGAAAAGCATCTGCGAAAACCCGGCGGAGGCGTTTTTTAATCATATTGAGCCATTGCTGCATGCAAATTCAGTCATTGCCGTTGCGGCTGACAAGAGTCAGCGTCTTGCTCACGACAATTTCAAAAGAGTGGAATATTTCAAGATTGGGAAGCGGCATGCAGGTTTGTTCGAACCGCTTTAAACTTCCTCCTTTCACCAGCATGATTCTGATTCGTTTCGGGAACAGTATGCGTGCGGCGGTAAAAAAACATGACGAATATCATCGAGGAGGATCAGAATGGGAATTTTAAGCGGCAATCCTAAGAATGAACCGATGCACTATGGCGAAGTGTTCGGCATTTGGACTTATTTGGCCACGATCAAAGGATTGTTGGTGCAATATCAAACGCTGATGAATCATACCGGTGACGCAGATTTAAGAAGACTGCTGGAAGATGCAACTGAAAATATGATGAAGTCTGAAATTGGACAGATCGAAAAAATGCTGAAAGAAAACGGCATTGGCTTGCCGCCTTCTCCGCCGGAGCGTCCTAAAGCTTCTTTAGAGGAAATTCCAGTCGGAGCCCGGTTCAATGATGCTGAAATCGCCGCAGCATTTGCCAAAGACATGTCACTCGGATTAATTTCTTGCAGTTCGATCATGGGAGAATCGATCAGGGAAGACATCGCATTAATGTTTGGCCAATTTCACGCAACAAAAGCGCAATACGGTTTAAGAATTTTGCGGATGAACAAAGAAAAAGGCTGGTTGATCCATCCGCCGCTTCATGCCAATGTGCCTGAACCGGCATATTCATGATTCGATTGACGGCTTGGCATGACATTGAAAAATTTGTACTGCGTAACGCAAGGGTCTCCTCTGAGGAGATCCCTTTTTCTTCCTGTTCCTTGACAGTAAAGCAGAAAATAGTTAACCTAGCATAAAAACAGATTTTTTTCTCCTTATTTTTGACATGATGCTCGTCAATTTATAAAGCCAAATCATAGGAGAGAAATCTTTTGGCATGCGAACAATCGCTCATTCGCCAATCTGATTTTATTTCAAAGGATCAAAGAAACTAATCCGATCCATCAGCATGAAATATAATGAGGTGTTTCGTTTGATGACTGATTTTGAACAGCTTGCATACAGCAATGATTATGTTCAGTTTCGCAAAATGGATTTATTCAGGCCTGATGTTTCCAACGGTTCATGTTTATTGTTTATCCATGGGGGAGGCTGGTCAGCCGGAAGCAAAGAGCAGTGGCACGATGTATGCCGCCATTTTGTTAAACTAGGTTTTGTATGCGCTTCAATTTCCTATCGATTGCTTCCAGACTACATTTTCCCCAGTCAAATTGAAGATGCAAGGCTCGCCATGCAATTTTTGAAAAGAAATGCCGCTAAGTTCGAGTTCGATCCCCAGTCGATCGCAGTTGTCGGCTCATCAGCGGGCGGATATTTAGCCGTTATGTTAGGATTGATTGCGGAAACCGATGCGTTGGGCAGGGTGCCTGAACTTGAAATGAAGGATACGAAACCTCAAGCCGTCATCGGTTATTGCCCGGTTGTGACGCTGTATTCAGGCCGCGAGTCTGCTCATCAACTGATGGGCGGAACGCCGCAGCAAATGCCGGAGTCTTATATGATGGCTTCCCCGGACAAGCGCGCAGAAAGCGGCCGTTCTGATTTTCCCCCGTATTTGTTGATTCAAGGAAACGAAGATGAAACAACGACGTTGCAAAATACGTCGAAGTTCTGCCATCACATTAACACAAACGGCGGCACGGCTTCGTTAATCGTGCTTCCTGGAATCAGGCACGGCTTCGGCTACGGCATAAAGACAACGGCTCAGAGACAATCGATTGCTCATGTGGAATTGTTTCTTGAACGGCATCGGTTTGGGAATGGTTTAAAATAAGCGGTGATCATGGTTCCGACATTGAAGTTTGAAGAATGTTTGAACCTTTTTGTTGTGCGGTTCGAAATAAGTTATAATTACGTTTATAAGCCGGTCCCTTATTGAGACAATATTTGTTGCAGCACGTTCATGCGCGTGAGCGCAGGCTGCAAACCGGGGATCGCGTCTAAAAATAAAAAGTGATACCAATTGGATTGAAGGAGTATTATAATGAATCAAAATGTTCATCAATTTAAGGCAGATTTTTTTAAAGCGTTAGCACATCCTTTAAGAATTCAAATTCTTGAAGTGCTTTGCGAAGGCGGCAAAAGCGTGAATGAAATTCAGACGCTGCTCGGCTCAGAAGGTTCTACCGTTTCGCAGCAGCTGGCTGTTCTTCGGAACAGGAATGTTGTATACGGCGTAAAAAAAGGAACGACGGTCATTTATTCGTTAAATGATCCATTGATTAAAGAACTGCTGGCTGTGGCGAAGCAAATTTTTGATAATCATTTGACAGGCGCCATTTCATTGCTGGAAGAAATGAGAGACGAATAAACACTCCCGACCTTCGCACCATTGACAAATCGCGAAGGAGGGAGTATAATTGTGAATATATTTAAAAAATCAAATATTTAAATAAAAGAAGGTAATGCGACATATGCGTTTGACGGGGAGATTTGAAGGCTACAATTTTGCGAAGTTTAGGAAAGATCTCGTCTCGGGAGTCATTGTCGGCATTATTGCCATTCCATTAGGGATGGCGTTTGCCATTGCTTCAGGCGTCAAGCCTGAATATGGATTGTACACGACGATTGTTGCAGGCATTTTGATCTCTCTGTTTGGCGGCTCCAAATTTCAAATTGGCGGGCCAACGGGTGCATTTATTCCGATTTTGTTTGCGATTGTCATGCAATACGGCTATGAGAATTTGCTCATCGCCGGATTCATGGCGGGAATCATTCTTATTCTTATGGGTCTTTTCAAAATGGGCTCGCTGATTAAATTCATTCCGAGGCCGGTGACCATCGGCTTTACCGCCGGCATCGCCGTTATCATCTTCAGCGGCCAGATCGGCAACTTCTTAGGATTGACAGACATGCAAAGGCATGAATATTTTCTGATGAATATGAAGGAAATATTCATGCACTTGTCATCGATCAACATTTACAGCGTGATTACTGCCGTTGTTTCTTTAACTGTCATTTTATTAACTCCACGATTTCTTCCCAAAGTTCCAGGCGCTCTGTTAGGATTAATCATATCTGCGGGTTTGGCTGCTTTGCTGTTTAACGGCAAAGTTGCAACGATCGGATCTGCATTCGGCGCGATTCCGAATACTTTGCCAGCTTTGCAGTTTCCAGATTTGTCCTTCGAGCGCATCCTGATGTTGATTGTTCCGGCACTCATGATTGCGATGCTTGGCGGGATTGAATCTTTGCTTTCTGCAGTAGTCGCAGACAGAATGAGCGGAAGCCAACATAACAGCAATCGAGAACTGATCGGCCAAGGCATTGCCAACGTGGTTACGCCGTTGTTTGGCGGCATTCCGGCTACAGGCGCGATTGCCAGGACGGCTGCGAACATTAACCACGGCGCTGCGTCGCCCATGTCAGGCGTCATTCACGGTGTTGTTGTGCTCCTCATTCTGATGATGTTTGCACCATTTGCTTCTCACATTCCGCTTGCAAGCATGGCGCCGATCTTGATGGTTGTGGCGTGGAACATGAGTGAACGGAAAGAATTTATGAACGTATTGAAAACTAAATCAAGCGATGCTGCGGTTTTGGTTCTCACCTTTCTTCTGACTGTTCTGACGAATTTAACGATTGCCGTTCCGGCAGGCATCGTGCTTTCGATCTTGGTCTTTATTAAGCGAATGAGTGATTCGATGCATATCGTAAAGGCACAGCCGGAATTTCAATTTGTCCATGAAATCGCGAGCAGCGAGAGCGATCCAGTGGCATTTCCGCAATTAAGCATTTATACCGTTGAAGGACCGTTATTTTTCGGTTCAGCAACGACATTTGAAAAGAAAGTCATGGATATTATTTACACGAAACCGAAAGTGTTGTTGCTGCGGATGGGAAGGGTGCCTGTAATGGATACGACAGGGGAAGCGAGTTTCTCACGCGTCGTCAAACACTGTTTGGATAGCGGCGGAATCATTCTCATCGCAGGCATTCAGCAGCAGCCGCTGCAAGTGATCAAGCGTTCCGGATTGTATGACATCATTCAAAGCGAACATATTTTTGAACGCACGGGAGAAGCCATCAACTATGCATTGAGACTGAATGATCAAAAGCATGAATATAAACTTTCGCTCGGTAAAGCAGTGAATCAAATCTTGCATTAACAGCACTTATTTTTTTAATGATTCCAGGTCTAAGATGACGATCCCTTTGCGGTTTTTTTCGATGATGTTTTGCTTGCGGAACGCATTGATCAGCCGCGTAACGGTTTCTCTTGTCGTTCCGATGCTGTCAGCAATTTCTTGATTCGTCATCGGCACATCGATATACACTTTGCCGTTTTTCAATGTTCCGTAGTTTTCAGCTAATTTCAATAAAAAGATTTGACAACGATTTTGCACGTCGTGACTTGTGATGCCTTGTAATTTTTCTTGCAGTTCTTTAATTTTGCTGCTCATTACGCGCATCACTTTCACAGCGATTTCAGGCGTGCTGATCATGAGTTGTTCAAATGAAGAAACGGGAATGGCCAGCAGCTGCGTAGGAACGATGGCTTCTGCCGTTGCTGGGTAAGGTTCATCGTTAAAAAAACCTGTGTGAGGAAACATTTCGCCGGTTTGAAGAATAGAGACGATGTGCTCATTCCCGTTTTTATCTGTTTTGTAAGCTTTGACTAATCCATCTAAAAGAAAATATACTGCTTCTTTGCTGCTGCCTTCCGTAAAGATGATTTCCTTTTTGCGGCATTCTCGTTGCATGGAAATATCTGAAACACGGATCAATTCAGCATTTGTTAAATCTTGAAACAAAAATACGGAGCGCAGCATGGCTGTTTTGCGATCCATTCGAAATGATCACCTTTCTATTCATTCTCCGCTTTCGTTTCTTATTAGAACATGTTAATTCACCAATTGCAACTAATGTTCAAGATAATGTCATTGTTTTTGTGAAAAATATCACATCTTATTTTAAAAATAGTTTATACTATAGGTAAGTAATTTATCCCATTTTGCGCATTATAGAAACATATGCAGTGAAGTCATGGCAGCTTTTGCGGAAAGGAATGATCAGACAGATGAGAGTGATTACGGGGGTTTCAAATCGTCATATCCATTTATCTCAAGAACATGCAGACATCTTGTTTGGGAAAGGATATGAATTTCGAAAGCTGAAAGCATTGCGCCAGCCGGGACAATACGCATGTGAAGAAACCGTCACGATCACGGGACCGAAAGGGAGCATCCCGAATGTTCGCGTATTGGGACCTGTACGGCCTTATACTCAAGTAGAAATATCCAAGACAGATTCCTTCGTCCTGGGCGTGCAGCCTCCTGTTAGAGATTCTGGAGACATTGAAAATACGCCGGGTTTGGAAGTGATCGGGCCTAAGGGCCGGGTTCAGTTGGAAAAGGGCGTCATTTTGCCATTCCGGCATTTGCATTTGCATCCAGAAGATGCTGCAGAGCTGGGCGTAAAGGATAAGGATCTCGTAGCTGTCAAAACGACGGGCCAGCGCATGGTCATTCTGGAAAATGTCCTTTGCCGCGTCAGCGAAAACTATGTGGCAGAGTTTCATATTGACACGGATGAAGCGAATGCTTCAGGTTTAAAAAATGGGGATATGGTTCAAATTGTTGCAGTTAAAGGCATTGAAGTATTAGGAACATTTAAAAAACAAAAAGTGCTCGTATTAAACTGCGGAAGCAGTTCGGTGAAATATAAGCTGTTTGCGATGCCAAGCGAGAAAATTATTAAGAAAGGCACGTTCTATCGCGAAAAAGGTGATTCTTTAGAACAAATTTTGAATCAAATTTTTGATGAAGTCGGCACGGAAATTGATGAAATCGCTCATCGCGTGGTGCATGGAGCAGAACTGTTTTCAGAATCTACGCTCATTGATGATGAAGTCATTCGCAAAATCGAAAGCATCAGTTCGCTCGCTCCGCTGCATAACCCGATCAATTTGGAAGGCATCCGCCTGGCGATGAAACGGTTCCCGAGTATTCCGCATGTTG